>DATBLC010000156.1:0-5765 GCA_036555515.1 Binatia bacterium | reverse complement strand
CGTTCTGAAAGTATTCGGCGTCGCAGTCACTGCGTTCGAAGACGCGGTGGAAAAAAACGCCTCGGCCGAGGAGTTGAAAAAAACCGAGAACGAAGTTCGTGCGCGCCTCGAAGAAGTCACGGCGCTAATCGAGCGGCTGCGGGCGAAGAAGATATCTTGATTTCGAGATATTCGTTTCGCTGCGCCTGCTCCGGAACCGGGTCGGATTTTGAAGAATCTCCATGACGGGCTCCCATTTCGCCAATGGATATCGGTTTCTCCAAATGGGGCAATTGACGCAAGCCATCACGGCGTTTCAAGAAGCGATTAAGGAGCAGCCGGATTTGGCCGAGGCACACTACAACTTGGCCAACGCCTATATTGGGCAGCGGGATTACCGACAGGCTCTGGCAGCGTATCTCGAGGCGGTGCGCCTCAAGCCCGATTTTGTTCAGGCGCACACTAATCTCGGCTTCGTTTACGCACGATTAAGGCAACATGAAGAGGCGGCTGCAGCATTCCGTGAAGCGATCCGCGTGAAGCCGAATTTTGTGGAAGCTTATCTCCAACTCGGAAATGAGTATGTTGCCCATGAGCAATTTGCGCAAGCGATCTTGGTTTTGCAGGATGCTCTCTTCCATGCCCCGCATAATGGTGAAGTGTGGCGTGCCTTGGGATACGCGCATCTGCGCTGCGCCGCCTACACCGAAGCCGTCGACGCTTTAGAACAAGCGATGCGCCTCCTGCCCGAAGATCCCGAAACCCACTTTCATCTCGGCATGGCCCTTTACGAGCTGGGCGAACACGCTTCCGCCCGTGAACTATTTCACTGCGTGACACGCTTGGAACCACAGAACTCCGGAGCCTACTTCAATCTCGCCCTGGCCCATTCGGCGCTCGGCAGTTACGCCGAAGCCGAGGCGCAATGCGTCAAATTACAAGAACTCGACCCCGCGCTTGCCGGCGAGCTCCGTCAAGAACTGGCGCGCCGTCGCTGAAAACGACGAACTTCCTGAAGTTGACTGAGCCAGGCCGCTGGGATACAGCGCTACGCATGGGAACGAACTGGGGATTGTTTTTCTGTAACTGCCGAGGGTCCCTTCCTGTTGATCGCGAGCGTTTGGTTCTCCCCGTCGCCCCGTCCGTGCTTTCCTTCGGAAGCGATCCCGAGATCGATATTCCGGAGTTTGCCACTCGCGCACGCGCCGAGCGAGTCGACCGCGTCCTGATAAGTTGTTGCATGGAGGCCGGACTTTGCGAAAAGTTCTTTTCCCCCTCAGGTCCCGCTCCAAAAGTTCATCTGCTTAACCTTAAAAATACCTGCTTCTTACCGCACGGCAATTCTGCAGAATCGCATGCTAAGGCAACCCGATTGTTACGGGCGGCGATGGACACTGCCGATGAGACGGTTCAGCCGGTGTATAACCGATTGGCTACTGGCAACCGCATCCTCATTGCCGCCGATGATCCGCAAGGCGCTGCTGTGGCGCAACGCCTACGCTATGATGGACTCCGTCCTTTTTTTGTCATTGCTCCAACGGTGCCGACCGTCGACGTGTCTCAGACCGAGACCTACAGCGGCCGAGTCGTTGAAATCAAAGGGCGTCTCGGTGAGTTCCACGTACTCATTGAGAGTGTCGAGACACCGCACGGAGGAAGGCGGGAGCTGAGCGCCAGTCAGGTCGTCATCATCTCGCACCATAAAAGTACCTCTTTCAAGCGGCGCACCGGCTTATACCTGCTGAACGATCCAACTGAGGCAGATCTTACTCGCACGGTTGACCGCGTCCGTGACCTTACCGGTGAATTTCTAAAACCGGTGCACGTCTTGTACGAAACCGACAAGTGCGCCGGTGGCGTGGCCGATCAGGAGGCGTGTGGAAGCTGTATCACTGCCTGTCCTTACCACGCCATCAGCCGAGATCCGGCAAACCATCTGCGCACCAAAATAGACCATATGGCATGCGAGGGGTGCGGGGCCTGTGTTTCGGCGTGTCCCACGACTTCGATGCGTTTCGCCGAGCCCTCTGCCGGGGAGATTTATGCGCGGATGGCGGCTCTGCTTGCTCCCCCAGCCGACGCTATTGATGGAGAACGCTGGGTCATCCTATTTCACTGCGGCGAACAAGGCCGGCGCGTGCTTGAAAAGGCGGCCAAGACGGCGCTCGAGTATCCGGCAACCATTCTTCCTCTTGAAGTACCGTGTCTCCGCTATGTTTCGGAAGCCAACATGCTTGCCGCCTTCCGTCTCGGCGCAGCGGGTGTGGGCCTGCTCGGCTGCGAGGCATGCCAGCACGGCGAGCGGGAGTTGCTCCGTCATAAATACGATTTTTGCCGCATCACGTTGGATGCCTTTGTTCCCGACCAGGAGCGTCTCTGCTTGATTACGGCCGGCGATGACACGGCGCCTCAAGCGATTGAAGCCCTGACGCGCTTCGCCGATTCGCTTGCCGCAGCGCCGGTGCGATGGGATGGCAAACGCTTGCCTCAGCGGGATAACCGTGAGGTGATTGCCGACGCCATCGCGGTTTTCATCGAGCAAACCAAGCGCGAGCCGGGACGCCGGGGACTTGAAGCCGGCCAGCCTTTTGCTTTCGCCGAAGTTGCGGCTAGTGGCTGCACTATGTGCCGCTCGTGCGTGAATGTCTGTCCGGTTCATGCCTTTACCGTCGACGACAGCAGTCTCTCTCTACAGTTTCAGCATATTTCGTGTGTAGCTTGCGGGCTTTGCGAAAAGCTCTGCCCGGAAAATGTGATTACCTTGCGGCGGGAAATCTGCTTTGATCGAAATGCGCTTGAGCGCCGCACCGCAGTCCAGGATCATATGGTGTCGTGCACGAACTGTGGCAAACCATTTATCAATCGCAAGGCGCTGGAAATGGTTGAGGCGCGCTTGTTATCGCTCGATTCGCTGCTCGATACCTTTGCCGGCGGGCGCCGGAATCTTCTCAGAATGTGTCCGGACTGCCGCGCTGCGGTGGCGATGTTGGAGGTGGAAAAAGGTTGGAAACCGTAGCGCGGCGCGATCTCAAATGGCAGACACATAATCCGAAACCATGGGGCATCTGCGATCTGAAAATAGATATTCCGCGCGAAACTGACGTTCCGACCACAGCGAGAATATGGAACCGAATAAAAAGCGGCGCAAAAGTCGGGGCGAGCGAGTCTCGGGTAATGCGTTCATGGATACCGTGAGGCCGGCGTTCATACGCTGGTTTGCACTCGAAAAATGGCGTGAGGTCGAAGATTTCAGAACAACCCTCGGTTTCAGCCTGGAACAAGCGCTCCAAGAGGCCGGGCGATTTCCCGGCCGCGGACCACACGAACCGCTCTGGGTGGCACAATGGCAACGGGAGGTTTGCTCCGAAACTCGCGAGCAAGACTCGGGGGCTGTGTTTGCGGCCATTGAACGTGCTGTGGCTGTCGCCCTCCAGCAAGAGGAAGCGGAGCGAAAATCATCGGGCGATCGTCCCCTCGAAGAGGATCCCGAATACAAGTCCTTCGTCGATCGTAATCTGGAGCGACTGCTGCGCCAGGGAGACCTAGGAGTCGATCAATGATCGATGATCATGCGCTGCTCACGTTTCGCCGAAGCTACTACGAGGTTATGGCAGCGCTGTTTCGCGGGGAACCGAGCGCGGAGTTAGTGCAGCAGCTTGCCGATGGAATCGGCGAGCGAATTCTAGCGGCGCGCAATGTTGATCCGCTGCTCGGCGCCGGATGGGAGGAGCTCGCTCGATTCCTACGGGAGACGCCAGAAGAAAATCTAGCTGGTGCCGTGGCAGACGAATACACCCGGCTTTTCATCGGACCTCATGGCCCCGAGATCAACCCCTACGAGTCTTTTTATCTCACAGGTCACTTGTTGGACCGCCCCTTGGCCGAGGTTCGGTCATTTCTCAAAATCGCCGGTATTGAAAAACTCGAGGAATATCCTGAGCCGGAGGACTTTCTCGCTTTTGAGCTGGAGGTGATGCGCTGGCTCATTGAAAAACAAGCGGCGGCGACAGACTCCCAACAACAGGCCCACATGGTTCGCCTGCAGCTGGATTTTCTCCGAGATCACCTGCTGGTTTGGGGGCCTAGCTGCGCCCAGGATATCGAACGTGCCGCCGGCGCCAATTTTTATCGTTTTGCGGGGAAAATACTGCAAGCTTTTCTGATGCTCGAGCTAAGCTTCCTTCGTGAGTGGGGTCTCGACAGGGTTCAGACCCTCGACGTGGTCCGGCAGCGCTATCAAAATTTCGCGGCGTGGAAGGGTCCTACGTTTGATCCTGACAGGAAACCCGAAGAACCGACCAACAAACGAAATTAGTCCCTGCACTGCGGTGCAAGGTCGCTTATTACCGGTGTGCTAGAACTGCCACATGGAGGAAGTGAGATTCTCGTTTTAGCTACACCCTTCGGCCGCAGCCGTGAAGATACAACGACAAATTTCATTCCGCCGGGTGGTATGTTCCTTGCGCTAGCGCATTTTCTAAACTCATACGTGAGGTCATGATGGAAAAACGACTCGTATCAATGCTCATTGTGCCCGCAGCATGGATGGCGTTCAACCACGCGCCTGCCTGGTCCCAAGGGGCGCCTAGATCCGCCCAGGAACAGCCTACGGCGCGCGAAAGAACCGGCGAAGAGAAGATGGAAGCACGCGGCGCGCAACAGCCGGGGCGAATGGAGAGGCAAAAGGGCGAGGAGAAAATGGGCGCACAGAGCGGGAACCGAGCGGACGGGCCGCAAAATCATGCGGTCAAAGCCTGGTCCAGGCAGGACATACGCAAAGCCCAAGAAGCTCTTAAAAAGCACGGGCATAATCCGGGATCTATCGATGGAATTGTGGGTCCCCAGACGCGGGCAGCGATCAGAGCGTTTCAGAGTTCAAGCGGTCTCAAGCAGACCGGCAACCTCGATGCCGAAACAGCAGAGAAGCTAGCCGTCTCCGGCAAATGAGTTTATCAGCGTCTCTCTGCCAATTACCTCTTGACAAGAGTCCTTCAGGTCTAATACATAGGGCTTGGAACATTTCAAGGATCTCCTTTTCTTTTAAGCGCGTTTTGGTCCCATAGGCCCCCAACAGAGGAAGGACCCTCGGGAGGGGAAAATCAAACGATCCAAAGCCAGTCTTCCTGCATTTGGCTTGCGGGGAAGTGGCTGTTTGTTTTCTGGCACCAACACCGACGGTGGCTCTTTCCAAAAGCGGCTTCGCGGTCGGGTGTGAACTGACAGGAGGTAGCTGTGATCGAAGCGCGTGTCAAAAAAATCGATGTGGCGCAACGGACAGCGGTTGTGACCACAGCAGACAATCGCGACATCGTCTTGACCTTTGCCGAAGGTGCGAACATCGAGGTGCGCGAGCCAACCACGATGGGCACCATGGGTGGGACGCTAGAGGATCTGCGCGAGGGCTATTTCGTCGAAGTAGAGTTGGGTGCAGATCATGCTGACGGGAAGTGCGCCTGCGCCTCGCTGGTCTGCGTCAGCTAAAGTTATTAGCAAAGTTCTTTGGTTTCTGGGAGGCCGATCCATGGAAGAAACACGGTTCTCGGGAAAACACCCGCGGCGGAAATTTCTGACGGGATTTTTTTCCGCTCTCGGAGGAATTGCAGCGGCGTTCTTGCTGCCGAAAAAGACCCGCGCTGTGGAGAAGAGCCCGCCGGTGACGGACACAGGACCGATCTTGTACCATCGCACTGAAGAAGCCGAGCGATATTATAGAACGCTCTATCGATAGCTTGGCCCTCACTCTAACCCTCTCCCGTGGGAAAGGGAATTTTTAAAATTCCCTTTCC
>DATBLC010000155.1:0-6302 GCA_036555515.1 Binatia bacterium | reverse complement strand
CGCATGATCCCGGTGGCATTGGCGTTGGCGGGCACCGGTCTGAGCCGCTCGACTGTGCTGTTCGTGGGCTGGTTCGGGCCCAGGGGGCTGGCGTCCATCGTGCTCGGCTTGGTTTACCTGGAGCGTCATACCAATCTGCCCGGTGAGTCGACGATCCGGTTGGCGGTCATGGCGACGGTACTGCTGAGCATTTTCGCGCATGGACTGAGCGCCTTGCCGGGAATCGATCTCTATGCCAGTAGAATCTCGTCTCTGGACTCCGGCGCGCCAGAGTTTCAGGCTAATGAGGAGACGGCCGCTGGCTGACCGACTATGGGCGGGGCAAATGGGCTTTGCTTAAATGTAATATTGCCCGCAGCTTTGCTGCGGGCACAAGATTGCTGGGTTTCCAAAGGGGTTGAAGATCCCCTTTGGTCGCGAGCGGGGTTCATACCCCGATCACAAAATGCCCGGTTGATTGACAAGCAGCATCTTTAGAAATGGTGTTAGACAGAAGCAGGTGGGAAAGGACAAGAAGATGAATCTGACCTGGAAGCATTTCGCACCTGTGGTGGTGGCGATTATCATCGCTCTACTACCGGTGCCGGAAGGGCTGCCGCAACATGCTTGGTATTTTTTCGCCATCTTCGCTGGGGTAATCGTTGGTTTGATGTTCGAGCCTTTGCCGGGCGGCGCCGTCGGTCTGATCGGCGTCACCTTGGTGACGCTGCTCGCCAGATGGGTGCTCTACGGTCCCGCCGATCTCGCCAAGCCGGGCTTCAATCCTGCCAACGCCGCGCTGAGTTGGGCATTGTCGGGTTTTTCCAATAGCACGGTCTGGTTGATCTTTGGCGCGTTCATGTTCGCGCTCGGATACGAAAAAACCGGGCTCGGCCGGCGCATCGCGTTGATGCTGGTGAAGGCGATGGGGCGAAAGACGCTGACTCTCGGCTACGCGGTAGCGATCGCCGATACGATCTTGGCGCCCTTCACGCCATCGAATACGGCGCGCAGCGGCGGGACCATCTATCCGGTGATTCGAAATTTGCCGCCCCTTTATGATTCGCAGCCTAACCAGCCTTCCAGGCGGCGGGTGGGATCGTATCTCATGTGGGTCGCCATCGCGGCGACCTCCGTGACCAGCTCGCTGTTTCTCACGGGCCTTGCGCCAAACTTGTTGGCAGTGGAGCTGGTCAAGAAAACCGCCAAGGTCGAACTCCAGTGGGTGGATTGGTTCATTGCCGCGGCGCCCGCTGCGGTGTTGCTGTTGATCTTCGTGCCGTTGCTCGCCTACTGGCTCTATCCCCCCGAAGTCAAGCAAGGCACGGAAGTTCCCCAGTGGGCAGCGCAGGAGATTACCAAGCTTGGCGCTATTAGCGGGCGGGAGATCAATCTTGCCGTTCTTGTGGTGATCGCCTTGTTGCTGTGGATATTTGGCGGCGATCACGTCAACGCCACCACGGCAGCGCTGATTGTGATTTCGCTGATGCTGTTGATCAACGTCGTGACTTGGGATGACATCACGAAGAACTTCACGGCATGGAACACGCTCGCGTGGTTTGCGACGCTGGTTGCGCTGGCCGACGGGCTCACGAGAGTCGGCTTCATCAAATGGTTTGCCGAAGCCGTGGCGAGTCACATGGCCGGCTTTACACCGCTGCACGCCATCTTGCTCCTGTTGGTGATCAACTTTTTCTCCCACTACATGTTCGCGAGCATCACCGCCCATGTCACGGCGATGCTGCCGGTGCTGCTGGCGGTGGGTTCCACGATCCCCGACATGAACATGGCCCATCTGGCGCAGCTCCTCTGCCTCCAACTCGGGATCATGGGTATCATCACACCCTACGGCACCGGCCCAAGCCCGGTCTATTACGGCAGCGGCTATCTGCCTGCGGCGGATTATTGGCGGCTGGGCGCTGTCTTTGGAATCATTTTCTTTGTCGTTTTCACGGCAATTTCTATGCCCTGGGTGCTGGCTAGGAATTAGTCGATCACGTGCAGGGCAAGAAAAACGAATAGGAGGAACGTGTGTCCTATTTGTTCCTCCTGTGCTTTGAAAAAACGGCTTCCATATAAGCCCCAGAAACGACGATCTCCTCGTCGGTGGACCCAGAGTACCCCCTCTACCAAGCCTTTTCGCACTCAATCGGCGGAGAATTTGGGAGCTTTGGGTAAAGCCCAGGTAGTCCTGGTTAGGATGTTGAGTACGCAAATAGCCCATTTTGGGTGCCGTGTCACCGTGGGTCCTTTCGTCTCAGGTGCCGTTCCACCCCCTGTTGAAACGCAAAACCGGGTGCAGAAATGCAAATGACTGGGGCTTGTTTCTCGCATCCGCGCGAAAAATTCCGAAATGATGGTGAAAAAAACTAAGGAAATCGCTTTCGTTCTTTGACACACTTTCGGCATTGGTGTTGCACCAGTAAAATCCATTAACGCGGAGATCGATGCCCGCCGTCTTGCGCGGGAGAAAGAATCGCGAGTAAAGCGACAACTGGGAGAAGATGGGTTCAAAAGAATTAAGATCGTTGTTGCTTTTCATCTTTCTCCTGGCAGGTTGCAGTCTTGTGCCACTGACACCGAATTCCGGTCCCCAACCTCAGTTGACAGGATCACGAGTCCAACACGTTTGGGATAAGACTTTGGAGGGCATGGCGATAGGCGGTGCTCTTGCTGGGCCGTATGGCGCAGGAGGAGGCTTGATCATCGGTTTCATCGCTGGGCTCTTCACTGTGGAGACGCATTACGCCAACCTCAACGCTCAGATCCAAACAGAACAAGCCAAAGATAAACAACTTGAAGCGAAGATCGAACAGGAGTTGGAGCGTCAGAGAGAGCTGGAAGCTCAGCTGGAAGCTCAATTGTTAAATGGTGCGAGGGATCCCACACAGCAACATCAAGCAGAGCCGCCGCAGTCGCCCCTAAAATCGACCGCCCCAAAGCTAACCACAGTCGCCATGAGGGTGGGTTCGAGCACTGAATCGTCCTTGAGCAGGAAAGAAACTCCTGCCAACCCGCTCAGCAGGCCATTCAAGAACGTCGAGGTCCGAGACATCAACGGCGATGGCGTTCCCGACCTATGGATTTACTATAGCCCCACCAAACCCAGCGAAATCGTGCGGCAGGAGGAATCCACCCATCGGGATGGAAGAGTTGACACCTGGAGCTATTTCAAAGACGGGAAGTTGGTGAGGCGCGAAGTCGATACGAAAGGCAAGGGGGCAGCAGACACGGTTTACTATTACGAGAACGACGAGATTGTCAGGGAAGAACGTAATGAAAATGGCACTGGGCATGTGAGTTTCCGCGCGATATATCAAAATGGCCGCCGAGCCAAGTTAGAAGAAGATACAAACGGCCATGGGAAAACAGATCGTTGGATCTACTATGACACAACCAAAGACGGGGAGATTGTCCTGAAGGAAGAACGGGATCTCGACGGCGACGGAGCGGTGGATCTATGGTCCTATTATCAAGATGGTCGCGTCGTGCGGCGGGATCTAAGCGCTGTCGGACTGGAACTGGTATCTAAACAGGATCAAATCCCTTCTTCTCCGGCCGATCCGACCAACATTTCCCGGCCCCAGCTGGTTAGAGACGACCGAGGACATCGTTGAGAGTTGGGGCGATGGACGATCCTTCTCATCCGATTTGTCAGTCACGAATTTCTCGAAAAATTTCTTCTCATTTCCGCCACACGCCTTTCCCGAGCATCGTTCAAGTATCTGGTTTTTTAAGTCGATTGAGCTGCAGTGCGAGAACACTGATGCGAAATCGGCGGCGCACGAACCGGGCGATCTGAACGTTGTTGGTATTGGACCAAAGTCCAATAGAAGCGCGATGATCTGTTTGTTAAAGAATGATCAATGGAAGCGTCACCAGGAACAGGAGTCGGGTGTGTGTTTCTACCGGGACCTCTTCGTCAATCACTTGTTCCATCGAATTTTACGGTCAGGATTGAAGTCCATGATGATAAACATTTGGCTTAAACCGAGAGAGGCCCATTAACAAGGATTATGCCGTGGAAAGTTCGACTGCGCCGCGAATAAAGGGGAAACTGAACGTCCAGCGATTTGTCATACCCTACCGAGTGTATGGGTCGGGAGAATCGTCGCTCGTTTTTTTAAACGGCGTCCAACAGTCGATGGCCATGTGGCATAGTTTTGTCTGCCGATTCAGCGACCGGTTCCGGATCGTTCTCTTCGATTTTCCAAATCAGGGCGCGGGGCGGATTGTCGAGGGCGCTTCGTATCTATCCCTTGAGGAGCAAGTCGATATTCTAAACGCTGTCATCGACGCCACGGGCGGAGAAGGCCGGCTGAGCGTTTGTTCCGCTTCATGGGGCGGCGTAGTCGCGCTCGCGTACGCCGCGCGCCATCCGGAGAAACTCCATAGCCTGATTCTCGCGAGTATCGGCACCAAAGCCAATCAGAAGATGGTGGATATGATTACCAAGGGGCTGGAGATGCCGGTGATAGATCGTTTGGAAGTGGCCAAGTCTATCATCGAGACCTTCGGTCGAGAGCTTCCAGCAGCCATGAAAAACCGCATTGTCAGCCAATTTCAGCGCATGGGTACACAGGCGTTTCAGGCTTTCTTTCAGCATGGCTCAACGGTGATTTCGGTACGGGACTTGGACAAGGTGGTCCATGTGGGCGACGTTCAATGCAAGACCATACTGGTGTACGGCGAAAAGGACGCTATCGTCGACTTGGCAGATGTCCGATTTCTCGCGGCACAAATGCCGCATTCGGAGGTGAGAATCATAAAAAACGTGGGTCACTTCCTGCATCTGGAAAAGAAAGAACTGCTGGATGTCTACGAAGATATCCTCAGCTCGCTGGATGTAATCCCCGGTAAGCGACCCTACTGTGTACCCCCAGCCTTCGTGCGAATAGCTAATCGGCTGGTTACGTCGGCAGGTCGTGGTCAAAGGCAAAAGTCGCTGACTGTTTTGCGACAGACTCGCCGCCACTGCTCCGCATCTACTAAAACGCCTTAAAACAGGTTCTTGACCATCCCGGCGTAAATGGCGCGACGAGTAGCAACTCGTCCGCCCAATTTTTCATAAATGATAATCGCCGGAATTTCTTTTTCAGTTCCGCCAAGTGCGCTACGCGGGAGTCGTTTAATAATCCGCGCATCTTACCTGGTGTGCCAGGGCGATCGCCCAGCTTGTGCATCGATAGAACGCTGCGGTATCAGAGTGGCCTGCGTGGGGGAAAGCCTTCTTTAGGAGATATTGGACCAAGGTCCAATAGAGCTGGTTTGAGCGATTTGTTAGAGAAAAATCATTAGAAAGGTTACGAGGGTCGGGGGCCTGGAATTCGAAACCCTGCACGCACGGTAGGATTGCTCCCGCACGCAAAATTATAGGAGAACCCATGACAGCCAACGCCGCCAATCCGTCAAGCGCTGCGGCAAATAGTAACGATGGCCGCGAGCGAGTTCGCACCGGAGTTAGTGCCGATGCCATCGCCGAAGCGCTGATGGATAACCTGCATTATCACCAAGCCAAACTGCCCCGGATTGCGACGCGCAACGACTGGTACATGGCCCTCGCCTATACGGTTCGCGACCGTATGCTGGACCGTTATATCCAGACGATAGAAGCGATCATCGACGCGAAGACCGCGAAGGCGGTGGCTTATCTCTCCGCTGAATTTTTGACGGGGCCGCATCTGGGCAATAGCCTGATCAATCTCGGTATCTGGCAGGCGGCGCAGGAAGCGGTATCCAAAGTTGGGCAAAATCTGCCTGATCTTTTGGAACAGGAAGAAGAGCCGGGGCTTGGCAATGGCGGTCTCGGCCGCTTGGCCGCATGCTATATGGACTCTCTGGCGACGCTCAAAGTTCCGGCGATCGGTTACGGCCTCCGCTACGAATTCGGCATTTTCGATCAAACGATTCGCGACGGCTGGCAAGTGGAACTCACCGACAAGTGGCTGCGCTTCGGCAATCCCTGGGAGATCGTGCGTTCAGAAATCAACTTCGAAGTGAAGTTCGGCGGGCGCGCCGAGCATTATTACGATGAACAGGGCCGCTATCGGTCGCGTTGGCTGCCCGAGAGGGTCGTCAAGGGCGTCGCCTACGACACTCCCGTGCCCGGCTACCAAGTGCCCAGCACAAACCTGCTGCGACTGTGGAAGGCAGAAGCCGCCGAATCATTCGATTTCGAAGCGTTTAACATCGGCGATTACTACGGCGCGGTGGACGAGAAGATCGTATCAGAAACTATCTCCAAGGTGCTCTATCCGAACGATGAGCCCGAAGCGGGCAAGCGACTGCGCCTTGCGCAGCAGTATTTTTTCGTATCCTGCTCG
>DATBLC010000154.1:0-5146 GCA_036555515.1 Binatia bacterium | reverse complement strand
GGTTTTTCTACTTGGCTATGGAACGTCTGTCTTGAAGAGGAACGATGACGTACCCAATAATTCTTGCCCACGGAGTGTGCCGCTTTGACATCCTATGGAATCGAGCGCTACGAGTTGATGACAGTGACGATCCACGCATCGATAGTCTCCATTATTTCAAAGGTGTCCGCACGATGCTGAAGGCGCGCGGATATACTGTGTGCCACTCCCGTGTCGGATGGGCATCCGATGTGGACACACGGGCCAATGACCTCAAAGAAAATCTGCGTCAAATCCTTGATAAGACAGGGGCGAAAAAAATAAACATAATCGCTCACAGCATGGGAGGCTTGGACGCCCGGCACATGCTGTTTAATGATCGCAACCAGGGAAGAATCCATGAATGTGTCGCTTCTTTGGTCACTATCTCAACGCCTCATGAAGGTACTCCGTTTGCCGATTGGGGACTCGCCCGCTTTCCATCCTTGCCAGGGATATTTAGAAGAATTGGTTTAGAACTTCATGGATTGAAGGATTTGCGGACCGATGTTTGTACCAGGTTCAACAACGATCCAGTCATAAAAGCGTTCGAAATGGAATGTGAGTCAGCAATACAATTCAGTACGTATGCTGGAACGCAAACCTTCTGGGGAGTTTTCTCTCTGTTGAAAGGCGCGTTCAAAATCATCCAACGAAAAGAAGGAGAGAATGATGGGCTGGTGTCAATTCGCTCAGCGCGTTGGCGAGATAGATATTTTCAAGAAACCATTAACGAAACTGATCATCTAAATGAACTGGGCTGGTGGGACCCTGATCAGCTCTTCGCGCGCGAAAGTCCGCACGCACTTCGGACCCGTATACATGGGCTTTATGCGCGAATTGCCTCAAGACTTCCATAATATATTCATTACAGTGAGCTCGCGATTGTCGTCCCAGCCTCAAATGGCAAGGTCGCGCACATGTCGTAAATGAGATGAGAAGACGTTAGGGGAATCGAGATGAACCGACTCAAGTCCGTACGGGAAGGACTTCGCCGCCTGTTCATATATTTCGCGGTGCTACGGCCATCTATTTTTTTCGCTATTGGTATCGTTTATCTGCCGCTCACTGCCGCCGCCGATTCGATGCCTGGCAATTCAATGTTAGCGAACTTGTTCGTCGATTACGATTTCGTGAAGGCATTTTGGTTTGCCTTTGCTCTGTCCGGCGCCGTCTGGGCGCTGATGCTGACCACCTGCCTTATCTTGGACTTTGCTCGTGATCGTCAGGATCAACAACATTTGGAGCGACCCTGGCTTCCTAATCCACCGCAACGAGATCGTTGGGTCACGATTCCGATTCGCAACAAAATAGTTTTTTGGTTGTTTACATTGCTCGTCGCTCCCGCGGGAATTATTGTAGTCTTGAAAGCCACAAGCGCTTCGTTTGCATCGTTTGAAGGCCTCCTGCTGCGTCTCAACGCGTTCGCAGGTCTCATTATCGGCGGGCTGGTTTCCTACATTTTGATGAACTTAGTCGCCGCTTTCGTCCTGTCGGAGAATGATAAGTATCAAGTATTGCCATGGCGCCCCATAGATTGGATCGCAAACCGGTTGAAACGCTATTCGGCCGCACGGGGTATCGTAGAGTCGTTAGGACGGTGGGTGGGACAGTTCGCAAAGGCAACGCGGCAGGCGTTTTCCGCACTACTCGTGCGAGTCGCGCCCGGAGAGATTTTCGAAGATGGCACTCGACTTCTCAAACCCGACCATTTCTATGCTGCCATAAGCGCCGTATCTGTTGTCATCGTCTACGCAATCATTTACTGGCTGTTTAAGCCCACTGGACCGATCCGTTGGCCTCTCGAAGAGCTTCCGCCGGCGGGCTTTATTTTTGCTTTGCTGCTTCCTCTTATCTGGATAATTTCAGCTCTGTGGTCCTGGCTCGGCCGTTACCGTTTGGCTTTTTACTTGGCGATTGGCAGCTCGCTTGTTCTGTCTTTGGTCGCGAGCTGGCTCAGCAATCCTTCCCACACCTATGACGTCGTTGCGGTCGAAGACACGAAGCGGCTCCCGCCGCAGAGCCTCTTACAGCCCCTGGTCCAAAGAGGCCGAAAGAATCTTATCATTGTGGCCGCGAGCGGCGGAGGTATCCTAGCCGCCGGCTGGACTGCGCAGGTTCTGACAAAGCTGCATTCGGCCTATCCGGATTTCGCTCGAGAGCTCCGTCTGATCAGCTCAGTGTCGGGCGGCTCCGTGGGAGCTGCGCACTACGTTAACTCCGTTTCTGAGATTCTCAAGTTAAATGGTGACACACAACGGGCAGCGCTGCAGGAAGTCGCCGAAGATGCCATGAGGAGCAGCTTGGCTTCGACCTCTTATGGACTCGCTTTTCCGGATTTTAAAAGGGCGCTTTTCCCGTTCGTCGTAGACGAAGAGTTCGACCGCGCGCGACTTCTTGAAATCGATTGGCGCAGGATTGCCAACTGCCGCAGGCAAACGGCAAAATCCACCGGCGTACAGGCGAACTTTCGAGAATTATGTCGAAACACTCCCGAAGCCGAACGAGAAAAACTCGTTTGGTTCTCCGAATGGGTGGGGGACATACAACGAGGTGATAAACCTGCTGTCATTTTTAATGCGACAGTGATGGAGACAGGAGAGCGGATCGCGATCACCCCGCTCCTAACGTTAAACAGCCATTGGGCCGGCCGTATGGCATATCCGCCTCGACATGAAAATGCTCAGACATTGTCTGAATTTCTGAGCGCGAAACGAGATGGCGAGGCACAGGCTGATCCCAGCAAAGCCGATGGGGGAAAAATACAAATTCCGACGTGCCCCCAGTATAAAAACGGCTACGATATCGATGTCTGGACCGCTGCGAGATTGTCCGCGACTTTTTCTTATGTAAGTCCGGCTGCGCGCGCAGCCTGCTTTGATTACAAGAACAAAATTCGGGCCTCCTCCGGAAAGGACAGTCCCGGACGGCTCCACCTGATCGACGGGGGTTATCATGACAACTATGGAGTTGCGTCGGCCCTCGATTGGTTATCCGCCGTTCTAGAAGCGTACCGTAAAGAGCCATTGCCCGTCTCTCGGATTGCACTCGTGGAAATTCGAGCGAAACCGGACATACCAAAGGAGGCAGCCCAAAACGAATGGAGTAGCGCCTGGTTGGGACCTTTCTGGGGATTGTTCAATTCGTGGGGATACGTTCAAATGTCTTCGAACGATACCGCGGTGAATCAACTGATTGCTGGTTTCAAAAACCATCTAGGGACGTCCGGAGAAGGTGTCCAATTCGACTCGTTTGTTTTCATCCCGGACCATACAGGTCCGCTATCATGGCACCTTTCGGAAGAGCAAAAGACCAAGTTGCGCTCATCGTGGGATTCGAAAGAGAACCAGAATGTTCTCAAACACCTGGTAGAATTTTTAGGGACGAAATAGCCGTTCGGGATCAACTCGCTCGAACCACGGCTGCACAGAAGGGGAGAAAATGTACCGGGAGTGTTTTCCCAATGTCAGCGGCGGCTTGACGCGAGCTTGGCCATTTACTCAAGACCCCGCGTTTCAACTGAAGCCGCACCGCAACCGGCAAAAGCACTAACCAGTTTGCTGCCGAATGAATGCGGTGATGGTCTCCATGGCACGCATCGTTTCCGGCTGGCTAGGCGACGGCACCATGCGGTGCTCCGGCAGGCCTTCGAACATGTGCACCTCGATCGGCCCGCCGCGTTTGCGATAAGACGCGATGAAGCGCTCCTGCATTTCCAGCGGATGATTGCGATCGTTCGCCTTCAGCAGCATGAGTAGCGGAGGCAATTCGGCGTGTTGGTCCTGCTCGATAATCGTCTGCGGGCTGCCTTCGGCCATGGCCTCTTCTGTCCGCCAATACTCGATATGGGCCTTGATGTGTTCCCGGTTGTTGATCTCTTTGGCGTAGCGGAAGCGATACAGTGGGTCTATGACCGGCCAGCCGGCAATCACGTAGGAGAGACTCGCATCGATCTCAGGGTGGCCGGGAAGCGGCAGCGCCGTATAGCTTGCATGGCGCGGCCGAAGCGCACTTAGCACGACCTGGTGCCCGCCGCTGGAGTTACCAAATGCTCCCACAGCGGTCGTTCCATTGAACTCGGCCGCATGCGCCTTGAGCCAGCGAACCGCGAGGTTCACGTCGCAGATCGAAGCGGGATAGCCCGCCTCCGGCGGCTGCCGGAAATCAATGGCCGCCACCACGATGCCCTTGGCCGCCAGCACCCTGTCGATGCCGGCGTTGTTAGTCCGATCGCCGTTGTGCCATGCGCCGCCGTGCACGTCCACGATGGTCGGAAATGGACCCGTTCCTTTGGGTCGATAGATGCGTACCAGCCACTGCTTGCCTGCCAGGGACTGATACTCGACGTCCCGCTCGTCTACTTCAAATTTGCCGTCGGTTTCCATGCCGGCAATCTACAGCAAGCGAGCATTCATGCGCAAGTCTGACACCGCCGCAGCATAGGCGAGAGAGACACATACCAACAGGTCGAAAAAACTCTTGGGAGCTTACTCAAAGATATAGCGGCGCAAGTTTCGCAGCTCGTGTTCGTGAGTCGTGTTCGTCCTCGAGCACGAGCACGAGAAACGAGCACGATTCTCGCGACGCGATTGAGCGCGCCCCGCGCCGATGCTCGGGGTGATCGGAGTAGCGTGTTTTTCAGCAATCCGCTGAATTCCAAGCTGGTTCGCGGCCGGCAACATTCGCCATGCTTTAAAATGGAACGTAACGAGGAGCTCAAACGCAGCACTTGAAAAGTACGCGGCCTCCGGCGGAGTATGTATCGTGATGAAGTGTTCAAGGAGGCTGGCAACGAGGTAGCCGTCGATGGCGCTGGAACAGATATTGTTATCGTGCGGCGGATTGGTATTGCTCACTGCGGGCGCAGAGTTTTTGGTGCGTGGCGCCTCGCGCTTGGCCGCTCTTGCCGGCATCTCTCCGCTTGTGATCGGTCTGACCGTGGTCGCTTTTGGCACGAGCTCTCCCGAGTTGGCGGTTAGCGTGAAATCGGCGTTTTCCGGACAGGCCGATATCGCTCTGGGCAATGTGGTCGGCAGCAACATCTTCAATCTGCTTTTCATATTGGGCCTTTGTTCCCTGATCGCGCCGCTGCGGGTGAGCCAACAGCTCATCTGGCTCGATGTGCCGC
>DATBLC010000153.1:0-3869 GCA_036555515.1 Binatia bacterium | reverse complement strand
CGACGCTCGACAAGCTCATCGAGAGACGATATTCCCGTCGCTTTGGACAACGCGAACAACACGCAGTCGTGGTGAGGATAATTGGCGATGGCGCGAAGATTGGGGTGAGCCATCTTAAATGGTCCGGCGCCTTCCATCGCCAGCCATGCCGAGGCCGTGGGCGTTGTGATCCCCAAGTCAAATTCGCCGTTCGCTACGACTATGGGATTACCTAAAGCGCCCAGGCCGAACCGCGGCGTAAACACACCCACTGAGTAACCGCGCAGCGGACCACTTCCATAGCGGCTGAGAACGCGCGCGATTTCCGTAGCAATCACCCACCAAGGATGATTGGCCTGCTGGGTAACGATGGTAACCGTCTTGCCGCTGCCGGTTTTTTCCGAGTTCGCCGTCATAGGCTCGCTAGCTCGCCACCGCCAACAGCGCGCGTTTGGCCAGGGTTTTTGCCAAATCGACTTTGTACTGGTTCATTTTCAACGGACGAGCATCGCCGAGCGCGACCTCGCTTGCTTGACTCGCCGAAGTTTCGTCGATGTTCTTGCCGCGCAGAAAGTTCTCGGCATCGACGCTGCGAAACGGGCGCGTTGCCACACCGCCGAAAACCAGTCTCACGCCGTCGGATTGCGCAGGGTTCTCGTCGACCACAGCGGCCACGCTGGCTACGGCGAAATCCCATGACTTGCGGTAGGCAAACTTAATGTAGGTGCTGCGCGCTGGACGAAAAGGGATTTCGATCTCGCTGATGATTTCATCATGTTGCAAGACATGGCACTGTAGCCGGCTACCGACCCAGATATGGCCGGGGAAAAAATCGGCGACAGGAACTTTTCGCGACCCTCTAGGCGATGCGATATGGATAGTCGCGTCGAGGGCTACCAAGGCTGGCGCCACATCGGACGGATGATTGGCCAAGCACAAATGACCGCCCATGATGCTGCCATAGATGCTGCTGTCGCCGGCCGCGAGATCGCAAAATCTCCCGCCCGATTTCCAGCACGAAAATCCGTCTTGAAGATACCAGCACCACACATCCTGACAGAGATTACCGCCGATGGTGCCGAAGTTACGGATTTGCGGCGACGCGACGACATGCGCCGCTTGCGCCAGGACGTTGTAGTGGGCGCGGACGTCGGCCGAAGCCGCGATTTGCGACAGCGTGGCTAGAGGGCCGATTCTCAAACCGACGCCTTTCTCGTAGCGAATCTGATTCAATCCGCGAATCGTTTTCAAATTGACCAGGACGGTAGGCGTCACGATATACTTCTTCATTCGAAAAAGGATATCCTGCCCACCGGCGATGACCCGGGCGGCCTCGCCGTATTGTCCGAGAAGAGCGACCGCTTGCTGTACCGAAGCCGCGTTGTAGTGCTCAAAGTCTTTCAGCGGCCGCCTCCGTTGACTGCTGCCAGTGCCGTGAGCACGCGATCCGGACTCATCGGCAAGTCATAGAGCCTCACGCCGGTCGCATTGTAAATAGCGTTGGCGATCGCCGGCGCCACGCCGACATAGGGAATCTCGGAACAGCCTTTAGCGCCGAACGGATGAGTCGGTTCGCCCAGCTCCACCATGATCGGCTCGATATCTGGAATGTCGAGGATGCTCGGCGTTTTGAGATCGAGAAACCATTGGTTGAGCGGCGTGCCGGTGCGCGCATCGAAGCGAAATCCTTCGCTCATCGCATAACCGAGGCCCTGCGAAACGCCGCCGCGGATCTGTCCCTCGACGATAACCGGATTGATCGCACGCCCGACATCGTGCGATGAGACGAATCGGCAGACTCTGACTTCGCCGGTTCCTGTGTCCACTTCGACTTCTGCGAATGCCGCGGCGAAGCCGTAGGCAAACAGCACTTCGTCCTTTGAGTTGTAGCGATAACTGGTTTTCAGCAAACCACCGTTGGCTGCCGCCAGCTGAGCGAAACTGACCTTACGCGACGGCGCCCCGGCCACAGCGACGAAACCATCCGTCAAGACCAGATCATCCTGAGGCGCTTCCAGTCTCTCCGCGGCAAGCGCGAAAAGCGTTTCCTTCATCGCTTCGGCCGCCCGAGTGGCCGCGATCCCCGCGCAGTAAACGGTGCGGCTGGAATAGGGACCGGAATCGAAAGGGCAATTGGACGTGTCGGCGTTGTTGCCGCCGATGGTATTGAGCGACACTCGAAGCACCTCAGCAACCATTTGGCGCAAGGTCGTCTGCTGTTCGGCGCCCTGATCCGGCGTGCCGGAAAACAGCGAAAGCGCACCGTTCTCATCGATTTCCACTCGCGCTTCCGAAGAGCCCGAAGGATTGCTGCCGCAACTGTGGATAACCATGGCCATGCCGACGCCGCGTTTGCGCGCCGCGCCGTTTGACTTGGATAGGGTTTCTCGCCGATTCCAGCCAATCGCTTCAGCGCCTTGTCGAGCGGCCTCTTCTACACCCACAGCGGACATCACTTTTCCTGCGACGGAGCAGAGCGGATCGCCCGGACGGATGCGATTTTTCAGCCGGAACTCGAGGGGATCCATGCCGATTCCATAAGCAAGCTCGTCCATCACGGTTTCTACCGCGAAATGACTCTCGGCATCCGCTCGTCCCCGGTACGGACCGGTGGAGGGATGATTGGTGCGCACCGTCAAGACTTCCCAGAGCACGTTCGGGCAGCGATGATAGAGATCCATCGGCCTGGTACAAATGGCTTTGGCGATGTTTTCGCCGAGTCCGCCGAACATCCAAAAGCCGTTGTCCATGTAAGTTCGAACTTTGAACGCGGTCAGGCTGCCGTCTTTTTTTGTGCCCGCTTTGACATAATGAACCAGCGCCGAGCGGTTGTGCGAGTCGAGGCTTTCTTCTTCCCGGGTAAACCACACCTTGACCGGTCTTTGGGTCTCTCGCGCCATCAGGGCCGCGAGAACCGCGAAACGGCCGAGCACTTTTACGCCGAACCCTCCGCCGATTATGCTCGAGACGATTCGCACCGAATCCTTCGGCAGACCGAGTACCTTGGCAACCGCGCTTTGAACCTTGAAAGGATCTTGGACCGAGCACCAGAGAGTACACTGGTTGTTGTCGCAGACTGCCACGCAGCCGCGCGGTTCATGCGGCACAGCGCTGACGTGAGCTTGATGAAAAACCCGTTCGACGACGAAGTCGCTCTCTTTGAAGCCGGCGTCCAAATCGCCGCGCTGGTTGATCCAGGTTGGTTTCAAATTTGTCCCGCCCATGACATTGGTGCGTTTTTCATCGCCATGGCCGCCGTGGGTGTGTTTCCACCAATCCGGGTCAGAATCCGGGAGATGCAAACTCGACATCGGCGAACCCTCTTGAGTCGCCGCTTCGACATCGAAGACGGCGGGCAGTTGCTCATAGGTGACGCGAATCACTCGCGCCGCTTCCTCAGCGATGTTCCAGTCTTCGGCCGCCACGGCGGCGACGGAGTCGCCGACAAACGAAACCTCCTCGTCCAAGGGGTACAGTTCATCTTTGTAGGGCCCGAAAAGAACCCGCGGCACGTCTTTGTAGGTCAGGACTTTCACGACGCCCCACATCTGTTCGGCTCGAGATGTGTCGATCTCCAAGATCCGAGCGTGGGCGTGCGGCGTGCGCGCGAGCTTCATCCAGAGCATGCCCGGCAAGGAAATATCCGCGGGAAACTTGACCGTCCCGGTGGATTTTGCCCCAGCGTACACGGGGACAAAATTTTGCCCCACCACGGATAACGCGTCTTTCATCGTTGACCTCCACGGATCTCTACGGCAGCTTCCTTAACCGCTTCCACCACGGAGGTGTAGCCGGTGCAGCGGCACAAAACGCCGGAAAGCGCGACGCGAATTTCGTCGTCGGTCGGGTTGGGGTTGCGATCCAGCAGAGCCTTTGCCGACATGATCATG
>DATBLC010000152.1:0-51765 GCA_036555515.1 Binatia bacterium | reverse complement strand
GGATTAAAATAGAAACCAGCGCGCCACCTGGTATTCGTGGAAGAAATATGAAATGTCCAGCAACGTGAAATACTTCATAGCGATTGATGCCGCTTCGTAGTATATCCGTTTTCTTCCTGGGAACTCGCGCATGGGTCTCGATTATAAATCAAATTTAAGAATCACGCTCCGAAGAGCACGCAATGTGTGGAAGTATAGGTGGGCGAATTGGGGGCCGCGGCCAGTAAACGGCGGTCGCCAGTTCGTGCCGCCCGGGCATTTTTATTCTCCGATTCCCGCGCTGGACGATATTAGATCAAATGAGTGTTCTGTTTTCGATAACGTGTCACGGGGTATTGCCGGCATCGATCTCCACGAGGAAGAACAATTGCTTCTTTTGCACGAGTTCGTGCGGTATTATAGCGAACTCCCGTTTCTCGCCAAAAAAATCTCCTACTTGAGATACTATTTTGAAAACCCGGCGTACTCGTATTCCGACGCCATTTTTACCTATTGCATGATCCGCCATGTAATACCGAAAAGGATTATCGAGATAGGCTCTGGTTATTCGTCCTGCGTCATGCTCGATGTCAACGAGCTGTATTTTAATGGTGCCATCGACACAACGTTTATCGACCCGCATCCTGACCTGCTTTTGTCTTTAGTCAATGACCACGACCGGAACAAAATCAGGGTTATGGGCGGTCGCATTCAAGACATCGACCTTGCGGTATTCGATTCACTAGAAGTAGGTGACATTCTTTTCATTGATTCGACGCACGTCAGCAAGGTGCATAGTGACGTAAATCTACTATTTTTTGAAATCTTGCCGCGAATTAAAAATGGTGTGTTCATCCATTTTCACGATATTTTTTATCCATTCGAATATCCTAGGGAATGGGTTTACGAAGGGAGAGCATGGAACGAAGCGTATCTTCTACGGGCCTTCTTGCAGTACAACAGCTCTTTCCGAATCGTCCTGATGAATACTTTTCTCGAGCGCTTTCACAGGGATTTTTTTGAGCAGGCTATGCCTCTTTGCCTCAAGAACCCAGGGGGAAGCATTTGGATTCGCAAAGAGAGCTAAGGGGCTGGAATTGTCGGCAAGATCCATGCCGTTGGCTGAACTGTGTCCTGCCGCTTAGTGCAAGTCGCGGCTATGTTGAAAGATAGCGTTTGAGCCTCGTAGTGGGGAGCCACGCGAGGCAAAAAGCCGCTAGGGGCGAGCTTGTTCGGTGCCGACAGGATCGCGCGAGAGCGCGGCCGCCCAGGCCAATTAGTTTGGATAGTAGTAGAAACGGAATCTCGACGGGATGCGTCAATGTCCTCCAGCTTAACAGCAAATGGCCGC
This sequence comes from Binatia bacterium, assembly GCA_036555515.1. GTDB lineage: Bacteria > Desulfobacterota > Binatia > UBA9968 > UBA9968 > DATACQ01. Next base: position 50,435 of record DATBLC010000152.1, on the reverse strand, counting down.
GCGTCATGTGGTACTCATAAAAAAGACTTGAGCGGTCCACGGAAGGGCCGTATTCATGCTTCACGAATACCTCTTCGGCGCAGACCATATGTTGTCCCTGGCGTGTCAGCCGCCAGGCGAGCTCAGCATCCTCGCCGTACATGAAAAACGCCTCGTCGAAAAGCCCTCTGTCATCGACGAGGTTTTTGCGAAACAAGAGGCAGCAGCCGGTGAAATAGTGAAAGCGAAGTCGTCCAGGGTTTGATAGGAGTAAGCCTAAATAACGGTGATACCAAATGCCATACGCCCGTCCGGGATCATTGCAAACGATTTTGGGCGAAACTAACGCGATCCGCGGACTGCCCTCGATTGCTTTTATCAATCCTTGCACCAAAGAAGGACCCGCAACGGCGTCGTTGTTTAGGAGTAGGTAGTAGTCATGCGGCGACGGAGAGCGGAGGTCATGACGGAGGGCAAAGTTGACTCCTTTCGCGAAACCGAGGTTTTCCCCGGCATTGAGAGTTACTATGTTAAAATCGACTGTAGCGCGCAGCCGGTCAACAGCCTTCAGAAGGTCCGCCGACGCGCGGTCCGAAGCGGAGTTATCTATGAGGTAAACGGTTGCGAGGCCCTGGCCGATAAGCGACTTAAGACAGGCTTCCGTCTTACTGGCCCCGAAGTAATCTAGAATAATGGCACAAACCCTTTGGCGCATTTGCGGAACTCAAAGATAATGATACCAGCAAAGAGCAAAATTAAAAATGACCACTTGAACTAAACATCGGACGGATCCACAGCATCATGATATCTGAAGTTTATACAACCTCCACGGCATTGATTGCCGTGCTCACCTTCCTCTTCGGCGCCATGGTAGGGAGTTTTCTGAACGTCTGCATCGCGCGGATACCCAGCGGGGAGTCGGTGGTGCGCCCGCCATCGCACTGTCCCAAGTGCAAAAGATCCATTCCTTTTTACGACAATATTCCCATTCTGAGTTATTTGGTTCTTTTAGGTCGTTGCCGGTCTTGTGGTGAGCGGATATCGCCACGCTATTTGCTCGTCGAATTGCTTATGGGTGCTTTGGCGGCGGCGCTTTATTACCACATCGGCTTGGGCCTGGCCTTTATTGCCGCTTTCATTTTTGTCGCGGCTTTGATCGTGATTTCCTTTATTGACTTGGATGTCCGGATCGTCCCTGACATGATCAGCCTGCCGGGTATTGCCGCCGGGTTGCTATTTTCCCTCGCGGCTAAGTATTTGTTCACCGATCCGTCGGCAGTCATTCCGACTCCTTTAAGTGCGTTAATCGGTATCTTAGCCGGGGGGGGCTTTCTCTACGCGGTGGCGTGGATCTACGAGCGCGCGACGGGAGTAGACGGAATGGGCGGTGGCGACATCAAGCTATTGGCCATGATCGGCGCGTTTCTGGGTTGGCCTTCCATTCCATTCACGATCTTCCTTGCTTCACTGGTAGGTTCGGTCGTCGGCCTCGGTGTTATGCTCGCAACCGGCGCCGGCAGGCGTCTCGCGCTTCCCTTCGCTCCCTTCTTGTGCCTCGGAGCTACTCTGCATCTTTTCTTTGGCCGGGAGTTCGTTGCATTTTACTTCAATTAGCCGGTGCACGCATTCTTACCAGACATTTTTTGTTAACCCAACGTTTTTTGTCACCTGCCGAGCCAAAGATCGAGTGAGATTTTGTCTCAAAGCGTCATAAAGTTCCCAATTAAAACCTGACCTGCTGACGCCGATAACATGTTTAGGCAGCGTGGCACGCTTTTAGCTGTCCACTGCCGACAGATGGAAAGGGTGTTGTGTATGCGTATTTTTGGCAAGATGAATTCCGCTGGCTTTACAATGGCCGAAGTGATGACCGTGATTTCCGTCGCAGGGATTCTGGCTGCCATCGGTATTCCCGCATTCACACGAACGCTGCCGGGGCTCAGGCTTACGGACGCGGCGCGCCAGGTGGCGACTGAGCTGCAGCACGTGCGCATGAAAGCCATCGCAAAGGGCATCTCGCAACAGATCACTTTTTCAACCAGCAGTTATGTTCTGCAGCAATGCAATGGCACTTGTACTGACGACAGCGGCAATATCGCATTGCCGACGGGCATCACGGCTACGGCCGCTACCGCCCCGCGATTTGAACCTCGCGGCACGGTGAACACGGCCTCGGCGATAACGCTCAGCAATGGCACGGCGCAAAAATTCGTGTGTGTGAAAACCATAGGGCGGGTGAATATCCAAGACAGTGCGTGCTCGTAGTTGACCGATTGAATAGGACATATGCGAAATCAGAATAACCTTGGCTTTACGCTGGTCGAAATTCTCGTGTCCGTGCTGATCTTTTCATTCGCCGTGTTGGGGCTCGCCATCGGCACGGTGACCCTCACGCGCACCAACGCCGATAGTCACTTACGCGCCAGCGCAATCAACGTGGCGCAGGCGCGGCTCGAGGAACTTAAAGCGATGAGCCCCGCCGCGCTGACGGCGCTGGTGGCCGCATGTACCTCCATATCTTCAGCCGGATGCAACGATACCTTTTCGGCGTCCGGGATAACATATGGTCGCAGATGGTGGTTCGCCGCCAATTCGCCGATCGTCGGCGTAAACCGCATTGACGTCAAGGTCGATTGGACTGATCACGGTAGCCGCACTTTGACCTTTACCGCCGCGGTTCCGCAGTAACCAGCGGAGTTCGAGTGGAAATTCTCAACAGATAGGACCGCAAGCGATGAGACTAAAAAAACAAAGCGGTTTTTCCCTCGTCGAGCTCGTAATCGTCATGGGCTTTTCCCTGGCGATCTTGGCGTCGATCTATGGTTTCTTCCGCGCCCAGACGCACACCACCAAGGGACAGGAAAGCCGCATGGAGGCCCATGAATACGCGATGGCGGTGTTGGACTCGATGGTGCGGGAGATTCGCAACACCGGATATTTCCCCAACAACGGGACACCCTGCACAAACATCGCCAACACTGCTGGTATCGTCGCCGCCTCGGCCGATAGTTTTAGGCTAGTATACGACACGAACAATGACGGGGTGTGCGACCAGGACGTCTCCTTTACATACGACGGCACGAACAAAAATATCTTGCGCAACGGCACGGAACTTACCGACGGCAACGCTACAGCCGTCACGTTTGCCTATTACCCGCAACAGACTTCGGGGACCGCTCCTTCACCTTATTGCATTTCTGCCGGCGTGCCTTCGGGCTGCAGCGGCACGTTGGCTTCGAATTTGAGCAGCGTGCAAAAAATAGCCATTTCAGTAACGGTCCAAGCCAAAAGTAAAGACACAAAATACGGCGGGCTAACTAATATCACGATGAATTCCACCGCCGAGCTGCGCAATCACGGCCTCTAAACTTGCACTTGAAACTCTTCAAAAGTCGGGAAAGGCACTAACCATGAGAGCCAAGCTCAGGGATAATAGAGGAATCACGCTAGTCGTCGTGCTCATGACGATGGCGATCCTACTGTCCGTGATCGGCGCCGGTCTTCTGTTCAGCGGCGTCAACACCAAAATCACGGGTAACTACCAACAGGGCACGCGGGCCTTTTACGCAGCCGATGCCGGGCTCGGTGAGGCGGTAAGCTTGCTGAGCGCCAACCAAGCAGCGGTGGAAGCCATTACCATAAACCGAGACCTCAATGGTGACGGGCGACTAAAATATCGGGGCGGCGGACGAACCACCCCTGGCCCGGTGGCGCAGTTCGTCGGCACGCGGGCGGGAACCGGCGACTCGCTGAGCTCTGGTCTTCCCGGTTACAACGAATCGAACGGCTACAGTTACTACCAGTATCAATTGAGCGTTACGGGGACCTATGAAGTCACCGGGACCGAATTGGCGGGAAGGTCGGTTCAAGCCCAGGCGCTTTTCGGTCCCGTCGCGCAATAAGGGAGAGAGACATGAAAAAAGCAATCGCGATCTTACAAATTCTGGCGATTCTATTGTTCAATTCTTGGAATCTAACGGCGGTGCTCGCCGACGATGGCGATATCTTTGGCACCAATATCGAGCCGAACGTGCTGATTCTCTTCGACAGCTCGGGAAGCATGAGCAGCGACATTAATTCGCATCCTTATGACTCCGCCACGACCTACAACACGCCACTAACGTATACGAGCACGAAAGTATACCGAAAATATACGTCAAGAACGGCTTGCAACCCGTTACCACGGCCGTGCTACAAAGAGTATGCGGCCACCATCAGCGCTGTGAACAGCTCATCGGCGCAGAGCGCTCTTTCCTCTACGGGGTATTGGACGGGAAGCATCGGCGGGTCCAGCGTCGACCTCTTTTACGGTAACTACCTGAATTACTTGGCTTGTTCAACATGCTCTGCGACGGAGCAAAAGATTGTCATTGCCAAACGCGTTGTTTCCAACATCATTAACAATACCAATGGGGTGCGCTTCGGCGTAATGAAATTCGACAATAACAGCAGCCAAGGCCAGGGCGGCGGCGGCATGGTTGCTACCATCGGTACCGCGAAATCGACCATGGTTACGGCTATAAACAACATCAATCCGAACGGGTTTACTCCGCTTGGCGAACAGCTGAGTGACGCTGGCCGGTATTACCGGGGTGCGACGCTGCGCAACGGCAATACCTATGCTAGCCCGATCCAGTACGCTTGCCAGCCAAATTTTGTCATCCTCATGACCGACGGTTTACAGAACGGGTCTCTGGATGTTCGTGATATTGCGTATAATCGCTACGCCAATCCTAGTACGAACGATCACGCGTCCTGGCTCACCGGCACGCAGAACGTCATCGTGCATACGGTCGGATTTGCCATTCCCCCGGACGAGAAAACCGCGGCGAACGATGTGCTACAGACCGCGGCGCAGAACGGCGGCGGGACATTTTTCTATTCCGACGATTCCGCGCAACTGGAACAGGCCCTACAAAACGCCATCAGCCAGATTTTGGCAGCGACGTTCTCTTTTGCTACGCCGGTCGTGCCGACCACCGGCACTGCCGGAATCGCGCGCGCGTACCTGGCGTCCTTTCAATCGAATCCTTCTCGGCCGTTCTGGCGCGGCTATCTCAAAGCTTATAACCGAGACGCGGATGGCCTCATCCAGGTGGATGCCAACGGCATTCCTCTGGCGTCAGCCCTCGCCTGGGATGCCGGCCAGGCGCTCAGCACCAAGTCGCCGGCGAGCAGGACCGTTTACACCATCATCGGCGGCACCCGCGATGATTTCACGACCAGCAACGCTGGCATTACCGACGCCATGTTGAACGCGTCGTCGACCTCAGAGAAAGATAATATCATTAACTTTACCCGCGGGACCGATACTTACGACGAAGACGTCGACGGCAACACGAGCGAGCAGCGGCAATGGAAGCTGGGCGATATTTTTCACTCGACTCCGGTATTGGTGCGGCCACCTTTCGCGGCAACCACCGATGCAAGCTACAACACGTTTAAGAACGCCAACTCAGGCCGCACCACGGTAGTTCTCGCCGGCGCCAACGACGGCATGATGCATGCTTTTCGGGAGAGCGACGGCGCAGAGCTGTGGAGTTTCATTCCTCCCGATCAGCTTGATGACTTGAAGGACCTGACCGCCACTTCCGCGCAGCATGATTTTCTCGTCGATGGCAGTCCCATCGCCGCCGACGTGAAAATTGGCGCGACTCCGACGTGGAAGACCGTCGTCCTTTTTGGCCAAAGGCGCGGCGGCAGAAACTATTACGCACTAGACATCACCGACACGACCAATCCCCTATACATGTGGAGCTTCACCGACGCGAAAATGGGCGAGACCTGGTCGGAGCCGGTCATCGGCAGAATCAAGTTATCCGACAACACGAGCAAATTCGTCGCCTTTGTCGGCGGCGGTTACGACACGGCGGCGAATAACAATTCCGGCAAAGCCTTCTACGTTATCGACCTGGAGAATGGCGCCAAGTTGTGGGAATACTACAACCCCGGGTCGGTTAGCGACGACCGCCAGTACATGAACTTCAGCCTCGCCGCGACTCCGAGAGCGGTGGATTTGAATAACGACGGCCACGTTGACCGCGTCTATATAGGCGATGTTGGCGGACAGCTGTGGAAGTTTGACTTCTCCACTCCGGCGACGATTTCCGGCGGCGTCATCACGAATTGGAATGCAACTCAGACTGGAAAGCGTTTCTTCGTCGGCGCACCGTCGCAGGCAAACCCGCCGGCGGCCGGCGAATATTATCCCGCGCAGGGGATATATACGCCGCCCGCGCTTGCTCTCGACGCGGCGAAAAATCTCTGGGTTTACTTCGGCACCGGGGACCGCAACCACCCCAATAACACTAGCTCCAACCGATTCTACGCTATCAAGGATACCACCGAGGTGAACGGGGCGGCGGTCATGACCCAGGGCAGCTACTTTCAGGAATCGTCGCTCGCCGATGTGACCTACGGCACCGGCACCGTGACCCAGGGTTTCTACATTAGATTGGGCGTCGACGGCACGGGCACGGTCGTAAACCCGAGCGAAAAAATCTTGTCAGCCGTGGACGCATTTGCCAGTGTCGTGTTCTTCACTACCTTTACGCCGACCACGGTCGCGGTCTGCGGCGGCGGCGGGGGCACCGCGAGACTCTATGCGGTCAATCTGACGACGGGCGATGCCGCGCTCGACTTGACGACCGGAGGGGTTTTACCGGCCGGCTCGGCGGCAATCAGCGCCGCCCGGGGCATCGGTACAGGGATCCCGTCACGGCCCATCGTCACCATCGATCAGAACGGCAACATTGGCAATCCCTACATTATCACTGGAACCACCAACCAGCAGGTTACCAATACGCCAGTGCCGGCGTTATCGACGAGGCGACTCGTCGGTTGGCGCGAGGTGTTCTAGCGATGCGAAAGCTCATCGGCATTGTCGCGTTACCCGGCCTGCTCCTCTGTTCCAATCTAGTTTCCGCCGCCTCGCAGGAGGCGGCGGAAAGAATCGTAATTGGAAAAAAGTTGCTCGAGCAGGGCCAGGTGGATGCGGCGATCAGTGAATTTCAAAAAGCAACCAGCGTCGACCCCAAATACGGCGCGGCGCAGCTCCATCTCGGTCACGCCTACGAGCGGGCCAACCGGAGCGACGAAGCCATCAACGCCTACCGCAAAAGCATCGAATTGGAACCGCGCAACTTTTACGCGCGCAATAACCTCGGCGTGCTTTACGACAAGAAGGGCATGTATGACGAGGCGATCGCTGAGTTCCAAAACGCCTTGAAAAACGATCCGAACAACGCCATGGCGCTTAAGAACGTGGAGATCGCGAAAAAGAACAAAGCGGCGAGTCAGGAGCGCGAGGCGGTCATTGCGCGGGCGAAAAAAGAGGTTGCGGCGAAGCCTGCTGATCCGACGCCGAGCTATCAGCTGGCGCGTGTGTATGCCACTTACGGCAACAAAGAAGCAGCCATCGAATGGCTCGGCAGGGCAATCGAGAAGGGCTACAAAGACCTCGCCTACGTCAGAACCGACCCGGCGTTTGCTAATTTGCGCGAAGAGCGCGATTTCCAGCTACTGCTTTTGCCAAAATAGGATCGATTCAACCAAGAAACATTTCCATACCAACCTTCATTCTATCCACGTCTAGAACTCGCATCGTTGCGGATTTCTAGGGGACGCCGAAAGCTTGCCGCGGGTTTGAAATCGACCGCGGAATTGCACGGTCGTTTGTAAGAGCAGCGGTAACGCTAGCGTAGAGCCGCTGCACGGGCGTTCTCTGTCACGGTCTTGCTGAACTCAGCATGACAAATCTCGCCGTTTATTGCTGTACGTTTGCTTGCCTAGCTATCGTGAGAGACCGTTCGCAAAATCTTTCATCGGTTCGCAATTGCGGGGTTTCATCCTGCTTGGAGGTTTTTGGCGTGTAAGGTAGCAGAAAACCATGAATTAGAACCGTTGTTTAAGACGCGTCGTCCAATTTTGGCGCCCCCATGATGTTGAGCCGGTTTTTTGGAAGAAAAATATAAGGATGTGCGCGCTCCCTATTGACATGCCCCCCGGCGGAGGAATATTTTGCCGCCCATACGGGAGGCGCCATGGTTACTGCAACGGGACGCGGCTTCTCTGTGATCGAACTCCTCGCCGCCTTGGCGATAGTTGGAATCTTAGCCGCGATCGCTATACCCGCCTGGAACAGGTTCTTATCTTTTTTTGCTCTGTCAAACTCCGCTCGCCTGGTTCACTCGGAGCTGCAAAGCATTAGAATTCGTGCCGCTGCCGAAAACGCGAGCTTTCGTCTCGCATACGCTGCGGGCGCTACGAATATCGAAGTCCATCGCGACAGCAAGACTTTTGCGATCAAGCCTCTGTCCGACGGTGTGTCGATCGCCAAGGCAGGGAGTATCACATTTTCACCTCGGGGCACGGCAAGCGGGAACCGGGTGCGCCTCACGAGCCGAGAAGGCCTCTGCCAACAGGTAGTGGTAAGCCCAACCGGGAGAGTGCGAACGTGCAAGGCCGGTTGCGGCAGTGAATGTTGAACCCATGGTACGCTTCACTGGCCGCGTAAAATCACGGCAAGGTTTTACTTTCAACGAAATCTTGGTGGCGATGGCCATAACCAGCATCGGCGTGCTGGGTTATGCCGCGAATACGGCTAGCGTCATTCGTGGCAATTTGGCCACCGCCAACTACACCGTCGCGGTCAATCTTGCGCAAGACAAGATGGAACAGTTAAGAGGGCGTGCCGGTCTCAATAATGAAAACCGCTGCCCGGCGGCGGGCGAAAACGGCCTCAACGCAGCGGGCACTGCCGGTGGAATTTTTAACCGATGCTGGCGGATCAGCGATTCGCCCTTTGGGATGAACCTCCAGCATATCCAAGTCACCGTGGCTTGGCGCGATGCAGAACCTCGATCGGTCACACTGGGGACACTTGTTTACAAGGAATGATGTCAATGCGTCGTTTGATGCGCAAGAGTGACGGCGCTACGCTGGTCGAACAACTGATGTCGTTGTTGCTCGGCTCGGTGATAATCACCGGCCTTTATGGTTTTTGCCGCGCGCAGATTTATCAATCCCTAGCCCAGGAGACCAAGACCGCGACCTTAGAAGACGCTCGTGGCGCCCTCGATCTTATCGTCCGCGATTTGAAAAACGCGGGAGCGTGGTCCGATGGCACGCCACCCGCCGAGACCGGCACGGCGGATGATCCTCAGAGCGATGCGGACTCAGTTTGTAACCGTGTCTATGCCGCTACGGCGACGCTGATCCACGTCCAAATGGACTTAAACGGCAATGGCAACTGCGCCGATACCGATCCGAGAGAAAATGTTCGTTATGAATTGACGGGTCCGACCTCGACCTGTGGCGGGACGAAAATTATCCGGCGCAACGGCGACTGCCTCGTGGCCAACATCGTTATTTCCGGCAAATTATTTCGTTACTTCGACGCTTCGGGCACGGACCTCGGCGACGCGCCGCCTTTGGCGGCGATCAAGCGCATTCGTGTCGCTCTTGCCGTGCGCGGCAAAAACCCCGATGTGAAATCCAACGCCATCGTCGCTTCAGAATTGTCCACTAGCTTCGAGTTAAGGAATTAGACATCTTCGCTTTTGCTTTGGAGGAGTTATTGACCACGAGGGACACGAAGAGCACGAAAGGAAAGAAACAACCGATGACCCGAGACCGAAGACCAGCCGGTCGTCCGTCTTCGGTCTGCTGCCGTCCATGGTAAAAAAAATTCCACGCGGACAAATTGTGCAAACTAGGTTAGCCATACCAGAGCCTGAAGTTCCCGGAATTAGGATTATGCCGAGTGCGCGCGGCGGTTTACGCGGCGAGCGCGGGATGATTCTGATCACGGTTTTGCTGCTGCTTTCGCTTCTCATGGTCGCGGGCATGAGTGCGGCGCTTTCGCTGCAAAATGATTTTCGCATGACAGCCAATTTGCGCAGTGGCACCGCTGCGTCCTATCTAGCGGATGCCGGCATTGAATTTGCCAAGCTGCGGATCGCGAGGGCAACGACGATGCCGCCGGTCCTGTCCGACGGAACTCAAGCCTTGCCGCCGGGCTCGTACTCCGTGTCCTTTCTTTCATCCACGCAAACCAGTCCCCTTAGCGCTGGCGCCGTACTCCGTTCCGTGGGAAACGTGAATAACGCGTCACAAACCGTCCAGGCCCGAATCACCAAGACATACGACTTGGCCGATGGCGCTATAGCGCTAAGGGGAAATGTTAGAGGGATATTTTTCGCCGGCTCTGCTTTCTCGATTTCCGGTCTCGACCACGATTCGATAACCGGCGCGCTGCTCCCGGCCTCGCGGCCACGGGCCGGCATAACCGTAGCGACCATTGCCGCGTTAAATCAATTGGCCGGAGCGTTGGACGATGTGCAAAGAGGCAGCATCACCGGCGACGACGGCCACGGAACCGTTATCGCCGCCAGCGACCGCATTCCCGAAAGCGACGTGACGCGGATTGCCAGCGAACTCTGCGCTGCGCCGCACGCCGTGGTGTCGACCGTTCCTTCCGTGGGCAGCCTGTTGGTCCTAAGTGAGGCTTGGGGCAACCGAGCAGCGCCCCAGCTTCGCTGCGTCAACGGTCTACCGGGTAGCGGCGACGCCGTTATGTTCGGTGCCAACAGCGGCGGCGCCGGCGTTTTGGTGGTCCGGGATGTGGAAATGGTCCTTAGTGGCGATTTTCGCTGGGAGGGACTGATCATCGTATCCGGCGGCGACGTAGGATTGCGTGTCGCCGATGCGGCCAATAAGGAAATTCTTGGCGCTTTGATCATCCACGAGTCCGGCAACGCTACCGGAAGTGGTCCGGCATTGCTGGATATTCGAGGCCCGCTTCGCGCACACTTTAGCCGGCAGGCTCTCAACCTCGCTGCGCAGCTGCTGCCGGAAGCAACTTTGAGCGCAAGTTACCCGGCTCTACCGTTCACGGTGCAACAAGAATACTGGCGTTCCACAAGCCCATAAGTCTTCGAATTTCCAGGAGATGATTTCGAAAAGCCAAGTTTACTTCGCGGCCAGAAGATGCTAAATTCCGCTCTTACAGCGCAAGTTCTTTAGCCCGCGAGGCGTCAACCATTTCGAGTAATCGCCGCATAAACTACCCGATCATGAGTCGGCTACGCCCGCGCCACGGAGAGTAATAAATGGTCAATGAGAAAACCATCATGGTGGTTGACGATAACCCAGATATTATTACCATCGTCAGGACCATTTTGGAGGGAAAAGGATTTAACGTACTGAGCGCGTCAGGCGGGGCTGAGTGTCTGGAAGTTCTGAAGACGCAAAAACCTGATCTCATCGTTTTGGATATCATGATGCCCGAGATGGACGGGCTGGAAGTGCTTACCCGGCTAAAAGCCATGTCGGAGTTGGCAAACGTTCCGGTGGTGCTGCTCACCGCCAAAGTGCAGTACGAAGACGTTCTTGGCGGGTACAAACTCGGCGCAGACTATTATATTACCAAGCCTTTCACCAGCACCCAGCTCATTAACGGCATCAACTTGCTGCTCGGCGAAAACAAAAACTAGCTGCAACGCCAGGATCCTCCGCGCGGCCACGCTGCGTGTAGCGGTTTTTCCAGCGTCCGCATTTTTCTTAACTCATGATCCGTTTCATCACATTTGAAGGCGGTGACGGTACCGGTAAGTCGACGCAGATCAAAGCGCTGGAGCGTCATCTGGCCGCCCGCGGCCGGTCTTTCGTTTCCACCCGCGAGCCGGGCGGAACGCCGCTTGGAAAACTTATCCGACAGGCGCTCTTGGAAGTCGGCAAGCAGCCCATCGGCTCGCCGACGGAGCTGTTTCTCTATCTGGCGGACCGGGCGCAACATGTGCAGGATGTTATTCTTCCCGCCCTGGATAGCGCCAAGATCGTGCTCTGTGACCGTTACACCGATTCAACCCTGGCCTATCAGGGGTACGGGCGCGGCATCGATCTCAACGTGTTGCGCGAGCTGAACCGGATCGCCGACCGCGGCGTCCGTCCGGATTTGACATTGCTGTTTGATTGTCCGGTAGAGCTGGGATTGTCTCGCACTGCCAAGCGCTTGGCGGAAGAGCATGCCGGCGCAGGCCGCGAGGACCGCTTTGAACGTGAAAAATTGGAGTTTCACAAAAAGGTGCGCTCCGGTTTTCTCGAATTGGCGCGAGCGGAGCCCGAGCGGTTTCGTATCGTCGACGCGTCGCGCCCCGTGGCGGAAGTGACACAGGATATCAAAAGCATCATCGACCGAGAGCTCGGGTAATGGGCTTCGCTGAAATCATCGGCCAGAAAAACCAGCTGGAATTCTTACGCCAGGCGCTGGCCAATCATCGCCTGCATCACGCTTATCTCTTTACAGGGCCGGATGGCGTCGGCAAACGAACCACCGCGCTGGCTTTGGCGATGGCGCTTCAATGCACGGAAAGAAACGGCGATTTCTGCGGACGCTGCGCTGAGTGCGTGCGCATAAAAGACCGCAATCATCCCGATGTGCGGGTGATCGAGCGTCTGGCGGACAAAAAAGAAATCAGCATCCAGCAGATCCGCGAGATGGAAAAGGAAATGCGCTTTCGTTCGTTTTCCGGAGGGCGCAAGATCGCAATTGTCGATCCGGCCAGTTTGCTGAACCCGGCATCGCAAAATGCGCTGTTGAAAACATTGGAAGAGCCGCCGCCGGATTCGCTCTTGATTCTCATCGCGACGAGCGCGGGCGCGCTGCTGCCGACGTTGAGGTCGCGTTGCCTGCGGCTTAGCTTCGGTTCTCTGCCGCGGCAGTCGATCGCCGCTTACCTAGTGTCAGAAAAGGGTATGAGGCCGGAAACGGCCGAATTGTTGGCGGCTCTGAGCATGGGCAGCTTGGGCGCGGCGCTTGAGATGGACGGCGAGGAACTGCGCGAGCGCAGGCGGGTCTGGGGTGGTATGTTATCGGCCCTCAAAACGGGCGATTACCGTGGCCCCATGGAGGCCGCCGAGGCGCTGGCCGCGAGCCGGGATGAGGCGCTCGAATTTCTCCAATGGGCCGAGAGCTGGTATCGCGATCTTCTGGTTTGCGGGCTGCGGCAAGACGCGGAGGGTGTGGTCAACTTGGACATGCTAATCGAGTTGCAACGACAGGCGGCGGAAATGAAGGTGGAGCCCATTCTCGCCGCCGCGGCAAACGCCGCCAGCGCCGCGAGAAAGATTCAACGCAATCTCAATCGCCGCATGGTACTGGAGCAGTTCTTGTTCGGCGTGGTCAGGAGCCACTGATGGAGCCAATCTATTTCACGACGCCGATTTACTATGTCAACGCCGAGCCGCACCTCGGCCATACATACACGACGGTCATTGCCGATACGCTGAAGCGTTACTATCAGGCGATCGGCTATGAAGTGTTTTTTCTCACCGGCACCGACGAACATGGGGACAAAATTGCCCAGGCGGCCCAGGCCAGCGCCACCGATCCCAAGACCTACGTCGACCGCATCAGCGGGTTGTTTCGCTCGACCTGGGATCGCTGCGGGATAGCCTACGACCATTTCATCCGAACCACCGATCCATACCACAAAGAGTACGTGCAAAGGATTCTACAAAAAATTTACGACGCCGGCGACGTCTATTTCGGAGAGTACGGCGGTTTTTATTGCTACGGCTGCGAAAGGTTTTACACCGAAAAGGAGTTGATGGACGGCAAATGCCCGGACCACCAAACAGCGCCCGATTTTATCAGCGAAAAAAACTATTTTTTTCGGATGGCGAAATACCAACAGCGGTTGATCGATGCAATGCAGTCGCTACCCGATCTCGTCCGCCCCGAGCGCTATCGGACTGAAGTTTTGGCCTTTCTGCGCGAACCGCTCGAGGACCTGTGTATCTCCCGGCCCACAACCCGACTGCAGTGGGGTATCCCCCTGCCTTTCGACTCGAAGTACGTTACCTATGTTTGGTTCGACGCATTGCTGAACTACGTCAGCGCTTTGGATTATCGCGGCGGCGATTCGCTTGAGAAGTTTTGGCCGCGGACGAATCATTTGATCGCCAAGGACATCCTCAAGGCCCACGCCATCTATTGGCCGACAATGCTGATGGCAGCGGGATTGCCACTCTACCAGCACTTGAACGTGCATGGTTACTGGGTGATGGATTCCGGCAAGATGTCAAAGAGCCTGGGTAATGTGATCAAGCCGTTGGAGATGAAAGAGCGCTTTGGTATGGACGCGTTTCGTTATTTCCTGCTGCGCGAGATGGCCTTCGGACAGGACGCCAAATTTTCCGAAGAGGCCGTGGTGACGAGGATCAATGCCGATCTGGCGAACAATTTGGGCAACCTGGTGAGCCGCGTGCTGGCAATGCAGCAGAAATATTTCGCCGGCGAAGTTCAGCCATTAAGCGCCGCGTGGGCTGCCGAAGATAGGGAGTTGTGCGACAAATTCGGCCAAGCCGAAAAGGAACTTCACAGTTACATGGCGGAGTTACAGTTTCACCGCGCGCTTGAAGCCGTATGGTCGGCTCTTGATCATGCCAACCGCTATGTCGTGCAAACGGCTCCGTTTACGTTGATCAAAGATCCCGCAAAGCAGCCGCGGGTCGGTGAAGTGTTGCATCATCTTCTCGAGGTTGTTCGGGCCCTTGCCCGCGTGCTTGCGCCCTTTCTGCCGGATACGTCTAAGGATCTTCGTGAGCTTCTTGGGTTGGCGGATGATGGCGGTTCCTTAAGCGCGCCCTGGGGGCAGGGTTTCGCGCCTGGGCATAAAATCAAACCGCCGAAGGCGCTCTTCCCGCGCGTGGAATCCGAACCGAAGAAATAGTGCGGAAATAACCATGCTGATCGATAGCCATGCCCATATTCAGGGCAAAGAGTACGCCGGTGAAGCAACGGCGGTGATTGCGCGGGCCCGCGCCGCCGGCGTCGAAACGATTATCGCAGTCGGCGGCGCTGGCGACATGGCGAGCAACGCCGACGCGGTGGCGCTGGCCGAGTCATTTGCTAATGTTTACGCCACCGTCGGCGTGCATCCCCATGACGCGAAGGATGTGGGCGACGAGGAGTTAAGCGTGCTGAAGCAATTGGCCGCGAATCCCAAGGTCGTGGCCGTGGGCGAGGCGGGGCTGGATTATTACTACAACCATTCGCCGCGTGATATGCAGCGCCGGGTTTTCAGCCGATTCATTCGTTTGGCCCGCGAAACGACGTTGCCGATCGTGGTCCATGAGCGCGATGCTGCCGTAGAAACGGCGGAACTTCTGCTCGGGGAGGGTGAAAGCCATGTTCGGGGAGTCATTCATTGCTTCACGGGCGATTACGATGCCGCGCGGCGTTATCTCGACCTGGGGTTTTATCTTTCGTTCGCCGGCATTATCACGTTTAAGAATGCCGATGCGCTTCGCGAAGTTGTGCGCAAAGTCCCATTGGAAAGAATATTCGTGGAAACCGACTCGCCCTTTCTAACACCGGTGCCCCATCGCGGCAGGCGCAACGAGCCCGCCTACGTGCGTTTGGTCGCGGAGGCCATCGCGCGCCTCAAAAATATTTCTTTAGAACATGCGGCGAATGCTACCACGGCCAACGCGCGCGCTTTGTTTCACTTGCCTTAAATCTTCGGCGGGTTTATATAACTCGCGCAAAGACGCGATTCCCGCCAAGCCAGAAAAATTCGAATGTTGAGATTTGCTTTGCGTTTGTGATTTTAGCGTCTTGGCGCAAGGATAATGCTGGCGATCGGGTGGGCTAAAGCCAAGCAGTCGAAGCACAGAAAAACTTGAGAGGAGCCAAGCCATGAGCGATCTTTCACGGCTTCGGGAGTTGGTGGCGCAATCCTGCCGTATGTTGGGAAAGCTCAACCTCACCAAGGAGCCCAGCGGGCACGTCAGCGCCCGGGCGCCGGGCGAAGATAGGGTTCTCATCAAAGCCCGCGGTCCCGAAGAGTCGGGTCTACGCTTTGTAACGGCGCGCGACATCATCACCGTCGATTTCAGCGGCAAGAAAGTTGCGGGCGACGACGGACTCGATGTGCCGCAGGAAGTGTTTATTCACACCTGGCTCTACAAGACGCGCCCGGACATCCAGTGCGTTGTTCATGTTCATCCCTTAACCGTCGTGCTGTTCACAATTTGCAACAAACCATTGCAACCCCTCTACGGTGCCTACGATCCGTCGGGCTTGCGCCTGCTGGTCGACGGCTTGGCCAATTACCCGCGCAGTATCACGGTATCGAACGAGAAACTCGGCGAAGAGTTCGCTCGAGCGATGGGTGACAAGCAAGCCTGCCTCATGCGCGGCCACGGCATCACCAGTGCCGGACCGAACGTCGAAGCGGCGACGCTTACAGCTATTAAACTGAACGACGCGGCGGTAATCAATTATCGAGCCAACCTGCTCGGTAATCCGCAGCCGATTCCCCCGGAAGATATTGAAATCATGGCCGGCACTTCGCGCGGCGCCGGCATGTCAGTGCACGCCAACTCGAATTGGCGGTATTACTGCAAACTGCTGGATGAGGAATGATCGCCTGCCCTGGCCGACCCTCACCCCATGCTATGGCGCCGAGAATTCGAGTGCCGATCTGGTTCAAATCGTCCAAGACGTTCAAGTCGTTCAACCCGGATTCCACAGTTAGACTGAGGAGACGCGGCAAGCGGGGTGGAACCCTGGAGTAGCAAAGGCGACCAACTGTAAAATTTCAAAGTTATCGCGCTTTCGCACTTCGTTGTTAAGAGCTAACGTTGCGTCGAAGCACCGCTGCTCGATGTCTGCCCAGAGGCAGACGGCATCTCCGCCACAGGCGGATCAGCCTTCGGCTGAGACTTTGCTACGGAAGGGTTGCGCCTCGCGCTTCCTGTCGAGCGCAACTGCGGAGTCCGGGTTCAATTCGTGGGGACGTGCGTTTAGTTTAGCCGGGCAATGAATGATCAACTTCACAATGTCGTTTCCCCAGTACTTGAGTTTCGCGCCGTCGTCAAACGATTTCAGTCTGTCAATGCCGTTGACGGCATTAGCTTTTCTCTTCAACCGGGGGAGATATTTACCTTGCTCGGGCCGTCGGGTTGCGGTAAGACAACGACGCTTAGATTAGTCGCGGGACTTGAAGAACCGGACGACGGTGAAATTCTGCTCCATGGCTCGGCGGTGGCGGTACCGCGCCGTGGCGACTTCGTGGCTCCCGAAAAACGGAGCCTGGGGATGGTGTTTCAATCTTATGCCATCTGGCCCCATCTGACGGTTTTTGAAAACGTCGCCTTTCCGCTGCAAGTGCGGCGTGAGCCGGCGCAGTCGGTGCGCGAGCGCGTGCTGCAGGCACTGGAAATCGTTGGCCTGGCCGGTCTTCATAACCGCGGCGCCACCGAATTGTCGGGGGGCCAGCAACAGCGCGTCGCTCTTGCCCGCGCGCTGGTTTACGAGCCGTCAATTCTCTTGCTCGATGAGCCGCTGTCCAACCTCGACGCCAAGCTGCGCGAGCAGATGCGCCTGGAGATTCGCGCGTTGCAGCAAAAACTCAAACTCACGATTCTTTATGTAACCCATGATCAAGCGGAAGCGATGACCCTGTCCGATCGCGTCGCGGTCATGCAACGCGGCTGCTTCGAGCAAGTGGGCACACCCTCCGAAGTCTACGAGGGACCCGCAACCGACTTCGTCGCCGACTTCCTGGGGCGGACCGTGTGCTTCGAAGGGCGAATCGCTAAAAACAGCTCCGGCCCAACGATCGATCTGATGGGTAGCGGCGCGAGGGTGACGCTTACCGGCGCGCTGGCGGCATCCTTCGCCGATTCATCTTCGGTGCGCGTCACCCTGCGTCCGGAAGATATTGAAATTTTCCCCAACGGCGAGCTGCAAATCAACCAAATTCCAGCCGTGATCGAGCAGGTCGCCTATTTGGGAGAGCGATTCGAGTATCAGGTGCATGCCTGCGGCGTGTCCTTCGTTTTGTCGGCGACCAAAAAACAGCGCTACAGCGCCGGCGCTGCCGTTCGCCTCGCCATCGATCCAGAGCGCGTCAATCTGCGTGTGAAATGAGCGTTGCATGAGTTCCGCCGCGACCACCTTGGAGTCTACGAAAGCTAGAGTTCGCCTGCGGCCGGTCCGCCTGGCGGAGTTTTCTTTCCTGGGGTTTCTCTTGCTCGCCATGGGTATGCCGCTGCTATTTTTGCTTGCCGGCAGCTTCAATCTCGCCGCACCGGGAAAGGCGGCCGTGTACGGCTTCGCCAACTGGGTCAGAGCTTTTACCGACACCGGCACACTCGGCGCTTTATGGATGAGTTTCTTGCTTTCGATTGTCCGCTTGGTTCCGGCGATGATCCTCTCGGTGCTATTCGCCTGGCTGATCGCGCGCACCGACATGCCCGGCGGGAAGTTTCTCGAAACGGTCTGCTGGATCGCCTACTTTGTCCCCGATTTCCCGTTGGTGTTGGCGTGGATTCTCTTGTTGGATCCCAACTTCGGTTTTATCAACACGCTGGCGAAGAGCCTGCCGTTTGTCGATGAACCGTTGTTCAACCCTTACAGCTTCTGGGGCATCGTCTGGGTGCATACTTCGACCGGCGGCATATGGTTCAAAGTCATGCTGCTGGTGCCGGTGTTCCGCCGATTGGGCGCGGCCCTGGAAGAAGCCGCCCGTGTCGCCGGAGCGAATACCGCGACGATGCTGTGGCGCATTACCCTGCCGGTTTTGTCGCCGATGATTTTCGCGGTGTCGGTGTTGAGCTTCATTCGCGGGCTGCAATCGTTCAACACGGAGCTGCTGCTCGGCACGCCGGCGGGCATCTACGTTTATTCCACGAAGATTTACGATCTTCTCCATAAAGAGCCACGCGCCTACGGCGAGGCGACGGCGTTGGGATCGGTATTCTTGGCGGTTCTCGTGATGTTATTGTTATTTTACTGGAAATATTTGAGCGGCAACAGAAAATTTGTCGTGGTAACGGGCCAGGGGTACTCGACCTTGAAAGTAAAGCTCGGGCGGTGGCGCTACGTCGCCTTCGGCGGCTGCCTGTTTTACACCGCCGTGATGATCCTTCTGCCGCTGTCGTTTCTGGTCATCGGTTCTTTCATGCGGCGCTACGGCTTTTTTAGTATCGCCTCGCCGTATACGTTCAACCATTGGCTAAACCTTTTGTCCGATCCGATTTTCTTGGTGGCCCTCAAAAACAGCCTGATCATCGCCAGCGTTACGGCTACGGGCGGTGTTTTGCTTTATTCGGCGCTCGCCTATTTGTTGGTTTCGCGCCGCTCCATCATCGCGCCGTGGTTGGAAAGTCTCTGCTGGATACCCCATGTTTTGCCGGGCATTCTCTTGAGCCTCGGCATCCTCTGGCTGTTCTTGGCGACGCCGTTGCGCTTTTTTCTCTACGGCACGGTCTGGGGTATCGCCTTCGCGCTGATCGTGGCGGACAGTCCGGTGACGACGCAGGCTTTCAAGGCCGGGTTGCTGCAGCTCGGCGCCGAATTGGAAGAATCGGCGCGTGTCAGCGGCGCTTCATGGGCTTATACTTATAGGCGCATACTCTTACCGCTGCTCGCGCCCATCGCCGCCGCCGTCGGGCTGATGAATTTCGGCAGTGCCTTGACCAGCATTAGCACTCCCGTGTTACTGTATAGTCACGAGTCGCGGCCGCTGGCAATATTGCTCCTGGAGTATAGTTTCACCGGCGAGCTGGAACGCGCCGCGGCGCTCGGCTTGTTGATAACCCTAATCATTGTTTTGATGATGATCGCGGGCCGCAAATTGGGATTGCAATTATCGGCGAGTAACTAGTGTGGTGGCCCAGAAATTCGCTGAAAAAGTCCAATCGACGGCACCAGCCGAAGTGGAACTCAAATCCCCCTTTGTCCCTTTTTCAAAGGGGGAATTTCTCCCTGGGATATCAACCCCTCTTTGGAAAAGAGAGGAAGGGGAGAATTTTCGGACGGAATGACGCCGGAGTTATACATCGAACTTCTGGGACATGATACTAGCCCGTCGAGTGATATGACGAAATGTAGCGAAGCGTTCTCAGATATCATTCTGATCGACACACTGTGTGAAAAACTCCGTTCATGGTTCGACTGGGCTCACCACGAACGGATGTACGACATTACAAATCAAGCATTAGACGTTCGCCCTGAGCGTTGTCGAAGGGCGCCTAAAGAGTTTGCACACAGTCTAATCGAAGTGAAGGATCTCGTCGGCAATCCATTGTTCGGTTTCGCCTCAGCTTGCCACGAAAAGGAATGTAACCGATGAAGCACGTTTGTGTTTTTCTATTGTTGGTTGGTTTTGCCCAAGGGGCGTTCGCGCAAGGCAAGGCCGGTGAGCAAGAATGGGCGGCTATCGTCGAGGCGGCGAAGAAGGAAGGTAAGGTTGTCGTCGCCGGTTCGCCGGACCCGGTGATGCGCAACGACATCATTCCCAAATTCACCGCGCGCTTTGCCATCGCGGTTGAATTCGTCGCCGGTCGTTCGAGCCAGATCGTTTCCCGCGTTGAAACCGAGCGAGCTGCGGGAATCTATAGCATCGATGTCTATCTCGCCGGCCCCGATACATCGGCCAATGAATTGTATGGCAACAAGTTCATCGACCCGCTAAAGCCCCTGCTGGCAATGCCGGAAGTGGTCGACGGTTCGAAGTGGAAGACAGGTAAGGTCTGGTTTGCCGATCCCCAAGAGCAATTCATCGTGCGCGCTTTCAGTAGCGTTGCGTCGTTGCTCTTTATTAACACGGACCACGTAAAACCCGATGAAATGCGCCATATTAAAGACCTGCTCAATCCCAAATGGCGCGGCAAGATTTCCAGCGAAGATCCGACCACCACGGGCGCGGGCGCCAATATGGCGGCGCGGCTGTACAGCCAGATCGGCGAAGAATTCGTCAAGAATCTCTACATCGAGCAGAAGGTGGTGCGAACGCGCGAGCGGCGCCAGATGACTGACTGGCTGGCGCGCGGCACGCATCCGATTTGTCTCAATTGCCGGGAAGACGATGTCCGGCCCCTAGTCAAAGACGGATTTAAGATTCTCGAAATATTCGAGATGAACGGTATACCCGGCACCATCAACGGATCGCCTTGGATGTTGTCCGTCGCCAATAAGGCGCCGCACCCTAAGGCGGCGCAGGTATTCGTCAACTGGATACTTGCCAAGGAAGGGTTGGAGGCTTACGCCAAAGGGTACGGCTCAGCGACGCTGCGTACCGACATCGACGAGTCCTATCTCAATCCCGGCAACCTACCCAAGAAGGGCGTGAAATACTTCGACGACACGGACTGGAAATGGGTGGTTACGGGCAGGCATGAAAACCGGGAAAAGGTTTGGAAGATTTTAAAAACGCGCTAAGCGCCGATCAGGAAAGGCGTGCAATTCCGTGTTCAAGTTTCAAGGTCGCACAGATTGAAGCGCCTGGACTTTGAACGTTGAATCTCG
The DNA here is from genome assembly GCA_036555515.1 of Binatia bacterium. Lineage (GTDB taxonomy): Bacteria > Desulfobacterota > Binatia > UBA9968 > UBA9968 > DATACQ01. Next base: position 29,134 of record DATBLC010000152.1, on the reverse strand, counting down.
AACCTGGAACCAAGCGATCATAGGAGGAAGCCAGATGACCACGAAGAAAATCCGAGTCTACTACCGGGCGCCGAGCCACGTGCCGCTGTGGAAAGTCATGGAAGAGGGCGGATTTCTCGAAAAGCACGGCTTGGACATGGAAATGGGCTCGCTGGAAGGGCAGCGCAAGCGCGCCGCCGAAGGACTGAAAGCCGGCGAGCTCGACGTTGTTTCCGGCAATCATCATAACCTCTACGCGCGCAAAGCGCTCCATGACGACCCCTACGTCCATATCGGGCAGAGCAACAACTCTTGGCGGGAAAATTATCTCGTGTGCGGCAAGGGCGTGAACGGCTTAGAAGACCTCAAAGGCAAGCGCGTCGCAATGGACGACTATGATGGCCACACCGGTTTGAACGTCTGGCTCTATTTGCGCAAACAGGGATTGGAAGAAGGCAGAGATGTCGAGCTGGTGACGGACCCGGTCAAGGGGGCGGAGCGTGCCAGGGGTGTGATGGGGGGAAAGTACGATGCGACGTTCATCCGCGCCGTGGACCGGCTGCGCGCGCTCAAGTTCGGCGCCCGGGTTATCGAAGTTCCGCCCATGGCGATGATCGAAGGCGTGACGCTGACGACCACGACGACATACGTCAAAAATCATGAGGATGAAGCGCGCTCATTAATTATGGCTTTGATCGACGGCATTCATTTCTTCAAAACCAACAAGGCCGATACTCTAAAGCTCGTCAAAAAGCACTGCTCGCAGTTGCTCAAGATGCAAAATGACGAAGAGTGGGAATGCTTTTACGAGAACCAGGTCGAATCGCTGGAAAGTGCTCCCTATCCGTCCATCGAAGCGATTCAAAACGTCTTCGCCCTGGCCGTCAAACGCGATCCCCAGATCAAAGAGTTCAATCCGCTCTCGTTGTGGGACCTCCACTACGTTAAAGAAGTCGACGACAGCGGTTATATACGGCGACTTTATGCCTAGAAAGACTTCAGGGGCGGGAAGTGAATCATTCGATTCCCTTGTTGTTTTTGATCTTCGTATGATCTTTACCCCATAGAGGTGTCCATGAGCGAGAGCGCGCAGCCGATTAATCTATTTGAATACGAAACCGCCGCCAAAGAGCTTCTGCCCAAGGTGGAATATGACTATATCGCAGGCGGTGCCACCGATGAGATCAGTGTGGAGCGCAACCGGCGTGCCTATGAATCCTGGGCCTTGCGCCCTCGGGTGCTGCGCGACGTTAGCGCCCTCGATTTGTCTACGACCGTGCTCGGCGGAAAGGTTAACTTGCCGGTATTGATTGCGCCCTGCGGTGGACACAAAAAAGCTCACCCCGAGGGCGAGTTCGCTACCTATCGGGCGGCGGCGGCCTGCGGCACTATTTTCGCCGTCAGCGCCAATGCCAGCGCCAATTTCGAGGAATTGGCCAACGCGGCGAGGGGCCGTCTTTGGCTCCAGCTCTATCCATTTCGCGACCGCGAAATGACCAGGGATTGGCTCAAGCGCGCCAAGGGTGCCGGCTACGAAGCGCTGTGCGTTACCTTGGACTCCCAATGGCCACCCAAGCGTGAGCGCAACATCCGTAACGACTACCGGAATCTACGCGGCAGCAATTTGCCAAACGCGGGCGCAGACCCGGCCCGCGCCCGGCGCGGCGCGCACCCCGGCGGGGGAGATCCCGCTGCCACGTGGAAAGATATAGAGTGGATCAAATCCATGACCGATCTGCCGGTTGTCGCCAAAGGCATTATGACCGGCGAGGATGCCGGGCTGTGCGCCGACGCCGGCATCGATGGTGTCATCGTTTCCAACCACGGTGGCCGCCATCTCGACAATACCCTGGCAACCGTCGAAGTGCTCTCCGAAGCGGTGGCGGCGGCGCGAGGAAGATTGGAAATTTACCTTGACGGCGGCATCCGGCGCGGCGCCGACGTGGTAAAAGCGATCGCATTGGGGGCCAAGGCAGTTTTCATCGGCCGTCCGCTTTTCTGGGGGCTCGCCGTGGACGGCGAAAAAGGTGTCGTTCGCGTGCTCAGTATTCTGCGCGAAGAAATCGAAATCACCATGGCCAAATGCGGGCGGCCGACGGTGGCGAGCATCGATTCCACAGTGATCGTCAAAGCGCCGAGGTTGTAAACAGATTGTGATCGTGCTCGCGGGAATGCATACTCGAAAGAAAGCCGCGCTGTGAATTCGGGGCAACTCCCAAGCGGAGGATGAGCGCATGCGTTTTGGAACCTTCAGTTACAATCAAGCGAGACCCTGGGTGGCGGAACGCCAGGCTTTCGAGGAGCTTCTTGCTCAGATCGAGCTTACGGAGCGATTGGGCTTCGACGACGCCTGGTTCGCCGAACACCATCACTCTGACTACGGCATGCTGGCGTCGCCCAACCTAATTATTGCGGCGCTCGCCCTGCGCACCAAACGGCTGCGCTTTGGCAACCTGGTCAATGTTGTACCGCTTCACGATCCAATGCGCCTCGCGGAGGAGTGCGCGATGCTGGACATTCTAACCGGCGGCCGGCTCAACGTGGGGTTGGGTCGCGGCGTCCCACGCGATGACCTCAAACATGGGCTCGACCGCGATACGGCGCAAGCCCGCTTCGAGGAAGGGATGGAGATTCTCCATCGCGCCTGGTGTGAGGAAACCTTTAGCTATTCAGGGAAGGTATGGCAATACGTCGACATCATCTGCCGGCCGCGGCCGCTGCAGCAGCCCCACCCGCCGATCTATTATGGCGCGACTTCACCCGAAAGCCCGGCGATGGTGGCGCGCCGGGGCTGGAACCTGGCACTCTCGCGCCAACCCCTGGCCAACTGCGCGCGGGCTATTGCTGCGTATCGGGTCGAGCGAACCGCGCTCGGCAATCCCCCCGGCGGCGGAGATGCAATCATGGTGCGGGATGTCTATGTCGCCGACACGGACGAGCAGGCATGGGAAGAAGCTGCGCCGCAGATCACCCGCTTCTGGCAGCTGGCCACCGACAACGTGTGGCGCGGCGAGTCCCTCTCCACGGACGATCTGCCGCGATTCACCGAGCGTTTCGCTTATTTTCCCGGAGGTCTTACCTTGAAGAGACTCGAGGAGTGGGGTACTTCGCTTGTCGGTAGCCCCAAAACGGTCATCAAGAAGGCGCGCCAGATGATCGAAACAGCGCGACCCGACTGCCTAGTCGGCATGTGCAGTTTCGGCGGCCTGAGCCATGAACAGATAATGCATTCCATCGAGCTGTTCGGCACCAAGGTGATGCCGGCGTTGAAAAATGAGCACACTGCGTAAACTGCGCGGTTAGGTGTCTTCGCTACTCCAGGCGCGCCCGTCGCTCACGCGGGCCCGTAGTTCAACCGCGGAATCCGAGTTGAATCTCTACTTCCCCTTTTGGTCGCGGCGTTTACTGCGCTGCTTTTTACTGTTACCTTTTTCCCGTGGCCGGTTATCTCACGTCCAAAGTTTTTGACGATGCCGATGCGCGCACGCGCTCGCGGGGGCGAGCGTATTTTGGTGCCGGCGCCGTGCGCAAGCTTTCCGGCGATGACTGGAGCGTGGAAGCGAGAGTTCAGGGCTCGCGCCTGTACGAGGTCGACATCATCCGTTTGCAGGACAGCTTCGAAAGTTCTTGTAGTTGTCCTTACTATGATGGCTCTTTGACCATCTGCAAACATATTTGGGCAACTTTTTTGGCGGCGGAAGAGGCGGGTTACTTGGCGGGCGACGAGGGCGACGGGTGGATTGAAAACAATGACGATGTCGTTGGGATTGTCCCCGGGAGAAATGCGCCGGTGGTGGCGCGAGGGGAACCGAAGGCTTTCGATTGGCGCCAGCCACTGGAACGGCTGGCGCGGGTTGTTCGGGAGGTCTCGGGCGGGACGGCTCGGCGCCAAGAACGGCAGCTGCTCTATCTTATCCAGGTGCCGGAGACGCTGGTGCGCCAGCGACTTACGCTTCGCGTTTCGCGCCGCGACCGCAGAAAGGACGGCGCCTGGGGCAAGATTAAACACCAGCGCATTCGCCCGGCGGAGATTCCCTCGCTGCCGGATGACGCCGACCGGCGTATCCTGACGCTCCTTCTCGGCGCCAGCCAGCCCTATGATTATCGCTATTCGTATTACGATACTTCCGCCTCCGAATTTCCGATGGATCGGGCGGCTTGGGATGTGATTCTGCCGTTGATGTGCGCGACCGGGCGCTGCTTTCTGCAAGTGGCCCCAGACCGCGAGCCGCAAGTCCCGCTCGAATGGGACGGCGGCGAACCCTGGGAGTTTCGCTTGCGTGCCGCTTTCGATGGGGCCGGAAAAAATTTATCGGTCGCGGGTATTTTTCAGCGCGGCGCGACGGAGATCACGCTCGCGCAGCCCGAGCTGTTGCTCTCCGGCGGTCTCATTTTTCACGGCGGGCAAATTGCCCGGCTCAAAGACCATAGCGCGTTTGGCTGGATCGGCGTATTGCGCGAGCGCAAAGTCTTGATGGTACCGCGAAAGGACAGCGGCGAGTTTTTGGCGCAATACCTAGGACTCCAGCGGCGGCCGCCGCTGGAGCTGCCGGAGGATCTGGTTTTTGAAGAAATATCGCCAGGACCCCAGCCGTCGCTCTCGATTAAGAAAACTGCAGCGCAGCTCTGGTCGCCACCGCGCCTGATAGGCGAACTCAAGTTTGATTACGACGGCGAGATCCTCAACCACGATGACCGGCGGCCCGGGGTTTTTCGCCAGGAGACGCGGACTTTTGTACGGCGCGACCGGGAGCTCGAGCAGGCGCAAATCGAGCGCCTTATGCGGCTTGGATTTCGCAACGGTTATGGCACAGACGCTGCCCGCCTTGAATTGGCGCCGGCGCTTCTTCCCAGGGTGGTGCGCGTGCTCATCGGTGAAGGCTGGCAGGTGGAGGCAGAGGGCCAACTTTTCCGCACGCCGGGTGCGCTGCGCGTCGAGATTAACTCCGGCGTCGACTGGTTCGAAGTGAGCGGCGGCGCCGAGTTCGGTGATATTTCAGTGCCGTTGCCGCGCTTGCTCGCGGCGCTTAAAAGGGGCGAGCATACGGTCGGACTCGGCGACGGCGTTGTGGGAATACTGCCTGAAGACTGGCTGAAGAAATACGGCATGCTCGCGGACCTCGGTCGCGCCGAAGAAGATCACTTGCGCTTCGCCCGCCACCAGGCGGGTTTACTCGACGCGCTGATCGCTGCCGAACCGGAAGTAAAAGCCGACGAGGTCTTCGAGCGCTTGCGCGATCAGCTGAGCAATTTCACCGGGATCGAGGCGGCCGAAACGCCGCCGAGCTTCGCCGGCCAGTTGCGCGATTACCAGCGGGAAGGGCTCGGTTGGCTGAAGTTTCTCCAGCGCTTCGGTTTCGGCGGCTGTCTCGCCGACGACATGGGCCTGGGGAAAACCGTGCAGGTGCTGGCGCTGCTCGAGGCGCGCCGTGAGAACGCGCCAACCGCGATCGGCCAGGCCACGCCGGTTTCGCTCGTCGTAGTACCGCGCTCCTTGGTGTTTCATTGGAAGCGTGAGGCTGAGCGTTTTACGCCTGAGCTGAGAGTGCTCGACCACACGGGCGGCGCGCGTCTCAAGCCCGGCGAGCATTTCAACGACTACGACGTTGTCCTGACGACCTACGGCACGCTCAGGCGCGACGCGATGTATTTCAAAGACCAGCGCTTCGACTACTGCATTTTGGACGAAGCCCAGGCGATCAAGAATTCAGCCACGCTTTCCGCCAAGGCCGCCCGTTTATTGCGCGCCGATCACCGCCTCGCCATGAGCGGCACCCCCGTGGAGAATCATCTGGGCGAGCTCTGGAGTCTTTTTGAATTTCTCAACCCCGGTATGCTCGGTGGCGCGACTCTCTTTGGCAGCGCCGGGCGCAACCCCGACGAGCCGACTCGGGAACTCTTGAGCCGCGCGCTCCGCCCCTTTATCTTGCGTCGTACCAAGGAGCAGGTGGCACGCGAACTGCCGCCGAAAACCGAACAGACGCTTTACTGCGATCTGGAGCCTCGCGAAAAGAAGCTCTACAACGAGCTCAGGGATTACTACCGCGCCCGCCTGCTGACAAACGCCAATGCCGAGAGTATGAGCAAGATTAAATTTCAGGCCCTCGAAGCGCTACTGCGCTTGCGTCAAGCGGCTTGCCATCCCGGTCTGATCGATAAAAAAAAGACGGCGGAGCCGAGCGCCAAGATAGACACGCTGCTTGGGCAACTCGATCAGGTGATTGACGAGGGACACAAAGCCTTGGTCTTCTCTCAATTTACCAGCTTGCTCGCGATTCTGCGCCAGCGCCTCGATGGCGCCGCCGTCCGTTACGCCTACCTCGACGGCCGCACGCGCGACCGCGAAGCGCGGGTAGAGGAGTTTCAAAACGATCCTGATCTGAAGCTGTTCTTGATCAGCCTTAAAGCCGGCGGGTTGGGGCTCAATCTGCACGCGGCGGAATATGTTTATCTCCTCGATCCGTGGTGGAATCCGGCGGTGGAAGCGCAGGCCGTCGACCGCGCCCACCGCATCGGCCAAACGCGGCAGGTGTTCGCCTACCGCCTGATCGCACGCGAGACGGTGGAAGAAAAGGTGCTCGAGTTGCAGCGGACCAAAAGGAACCTCGCCGACGCGATCATAACCGGCAACAATAGTCTGATGCAAAATTTGACGCGGGAGGATTTGCAGCTGTTGCTGTCGTAAGCAGGCGGTGACGGTTCGGGAATTTTATGGATTGGCGATTGTCGGTGCCTGGACGAAAGGAGACGTTTCAAATGACACTAGCCACTTTGCCGCGTCCTACTGTAAGCGCCGCACTGATGAGCCTTTGGGTTCTTGCCGGCTGTTCGACTGTTAACTTCATCGTCAGTGAGTGGCGCAATCCGGCCTATGAGGCACCGTCGTTCAAGTCGGTGATGGTGGGCGGCTTGAGCGAACAAACCAGCGTGCGGCGAAATTTCGAAGACGAATTCCTGGCGCAACTCAGGGCATCCGGGGTCAATGCTTTGGCAAGCTACGGGTATATTCCCGAGGGCGAAAAAGTCGATGAATCCAAACTCAAGCAAGTGGCGCGGAAAGCCGGCGCCGATGCGTTAATCGTTGCGCGTCCGGTGAAAGTGGAGCAAAAAACCGAATATGGTCCAAGTTACTATCCGGCGCCGTCCATCGGAATTTTCGGCAGTAATGTTGGGGCCGTGTGGCAGGGCCCTTATGGGGCGCCGAGAGTCACACGCTACACCGAGTACACCTCGGAGGCGACTCTCTACGGTCTGGCGAAGGACGATATCGTCTGGACCGGCACGCTAAGAACTTCCGAGCAGGAGAATCTCAATACGGCGGTCAAGCTCTACGTGGAGACCGTCATCAACGCGCTCAAGGAAAAAAATCTTCTGGGCGCGAAAAGATAGACCCTGCCCGGCCATGACTGAAATTCACATCGTCGACACGACCTTGCGCGATGGGCAGCTGAGCCTCTGGGCTCTCGGCATGAAGACCGGCGCGATGCTCGCCATCGCGGAGCAGATGGACCAGTGCGGCTTCGAGTCCATGGAGTTTTTCGGCTTCGCTGGCTTCCTCAAATACGTGCGCGAGCATAAGGAAAACCCGTTCGATTGGCTGCGGCTCGGCACCAAAAAATTCCGCCGCACCAGGCTACGCTACCACGGCGGTCGGTCGTCGGGGTTTGAAAAAATACCACGCTCCGTGCGCCAGCTGCTGATCGAGCGCGTTGTGGCTCACGGTCTCACGCTTACCCGCTCCTCGGATCCGTGGAACGATTACGAGGCCGCCGCCGAAGAGATAAACGAATTGAGAAAAGCCGGGATGGAGGTGGTCATCAATATCATCTATTCCGTCTCGCCGCGCCACACCGACGAATATTACGCCGAGAAGGCGCGCGGCGCCGCGGCGGTGAAACCCTACCGCATCTGTTTCAAGGACGTGGGCGGGTTGCTGACTCCTGAGCGCACGCGCGCGCTGATTGCCTTGCTTCAGAAAAATATCGGCGCAGTGCCGCTAGAATTCCACGCCCACTGCAACAACGGCCTGGCGCCGTTTAATTATTTAGAAGCGATCAAGCTCGGCGTGAATGTTTTGCATACAGCGATACCGCCCCTCGCCAACGGCTCGTCGCAGCCGTCGATTTTCAATCTGGCCGCCAATGCTCGAGCGCTGGGTTACATGGCGCTGGTTGACTTGGCAGCCGTCAAACCGGTTGAGCAGCATTTCACGTTTATCGCCAAACGTGAAGGCCACCCGCTCGGCGCGCCGGGGGAATATGATCACGCTCAGTATCTGCATCAGGTGCCGGGCGGAATGATCTCCAACCTGCGCCATCAGCTGCGCAAGCTGGGCATGGAAAACCGCTTGCCGGCCGTGCTGGACGAGGCCGGCCGCGTGCGCGCCGAGTTCGGCTATCCGATCATGGTTACGCCGCTGGCGCAGTTCGTCGGCAGCCAGGCGGCGGTCAATATTATTACCGGCGAGCGCTACAAAGAAGTCACGGACCAGGCCATCCAATATGCCCTCGGATTTTGGGGCAAAGAGGCGCCTCAAGTGATGGCCGCGGACATAAAGGACAAGATTCTCAACCATCCGCGCGCCAGGGAATGGGCAAAGTGGACGCCGCCCAATCTGTCGCTCAAGGAAGTGCGGCGAAAATACGGCGGACCGGGGGTGTCGGACGAAGAGATAGTGCTTCGCGTCATTGCCGGACAAGCCGCGGTTGATGAAATGACCGCCGCCGGAGCGCCGAAGCAATACACCAGATGTAACCAGCCGCTGGTAAGCTTGATCGACGAGCTAAGCCGCAAGCAAAAACTGGCGCAAGTGTACATCCGCAAGGGCGGTTTTTCGCTGGCGATGAAAACGAGTTATCAACGCAGGCGCTGACGCTGCGTAGATCTGGTTCAAGCCGTTCAAACAGTTCAAATCGTTCAAGCCGTTGAAGATATCAGTAATCGAATTGAACGAATTGAACGATTTGAACTCTCTCTAAAAAGGGTACGATGAGCGCGAAGTTTAAGATGGCGCGGCGCGTAGCTGGATTCGGCACGACGATTTTCGCCGACATCAACGTCTTGGCGCAGCGCCACCATGCCGTCAATCTTGGCCAGGGCGCGCCGGACTTCGATGGACCGCTCGAGGTGCTGGCGGCGGCGGTCGCTGCTGTCAACGGCCAGCTCAATCAATATGCGCCGGGGATCGGCATGCAAGCCGTACGCGAGGCCATCGCGCTTCACGCCGAGCGATTTTATGGACAGAAGGTCGATCCTGCCTGCCAGGTCCTGGTGACCAGTGGCGCCACGGAAGCCGTGTTTGCGGCGATCCTTGGCCTCACCGATCCGGGCGACGAGGCAATCGTGTTTCAGCCGGTCTATGATACCTATGTGCCGAACATGACGATGGCGGGCGTTACGCCGCGCTACGTCACGCTCGGCGGTAAAGACTGGACTTTCGATCCGGATGAGTTGGCGAGCGCGTTCAACCCGCGCACCCGGGCGATCATCGTCAATACGCCGCACAATCCGACGGGTAAGGTCTATTGTCACGAAGAACTTAGCGTCATCGCCGATCTGTGCCGGAAGCATGACGTTATCGCCATTACCGACGAAGTCTATGAGCATATACTCTACGAGGGCGCCCCGCATATGCCTCTGGCAACCCTGCCCGGCATGTCAGAACGAACCGTGACCATCAGCAGCCTGGGCAAAACGTTCACCGTCACAGGTTGGAAAGTCGGCTGGGCCATCGGCGCTGAATCTCTCGTGAATGCAGTCAACCAGGCGCATCAATTCATCACCTATTCAGTGGCATCGCCGCTGCAAGCCGCGGCGGTGGCGGCGCTAGGTCTGCCGGACGCTTTCTTTGCAAATTTGCAGGCGACCTATCAAGGCAAGCGCGATTTCATGCTGGACATATTGAGGAGAGCCGGCTTCCGCGCATTCAAACCACGAGGGAGCTATTTTATCATGGCCGATTGGCGCGATGTCGCCCCGGCGGGAGTAGAAGACGACATTCAGTTCGCCCGGTGGCTGATCGAAAAGGTCGGTGTCGCGTGCATTCCACCCAGCTTTTTCTATCGAGATTCGGACAAATATCTGGGCAAATACTTCACGCGTTTTGCCGTATGCAAAAAAGACGAGACCCTTGCCGCCGCCGCGGAGCGACTGTCCAAGCTGGGGAAAGGCTGAGATATAACTCGCCTTCGAAGGACACGAAGATCACGAAGTTTAAGGGTAATCGGTGATGAAACCGGAAAAAAGAATTAACTACATCGTGGGCGTCGACATCGGCGGGACTTTCACCGATTGCGTAGTGATGGACGAGCAGGGAACAGTCACCCTGGGCAAGGCGCTCTCGACACCCGACGATTTTGCCGCTGGCGCACTCGACGCGCTTGCCGACGCGGCGCAAAACCTCGGCCTTGCGGATGCCAACGAGCTGTTGAGCGCGACCGGGCTATTTTTTCACGCCTGCACCGTCGCCGATAACACGTTGATCACCCGGAGCGGACCGAAAACCGCGCTTCTCACCACAGCGGGATTCGGCGATACGCTGCTGATCATGCGCGGCCGCACCACCGACGGGCTCACCGAAAGCGAAGCGTTTCGCGCCTCCACGCAAAACAAGCCCGAACCGATCATCCCACGCGCGCTGATCGAGGAAGTGGCCGAGCGCATCGACTATAAAGGATCGGTGCTGATTCGGCTCGAACCGGAAGAGGTCGCCCGGGCGGTCCGGGCGCTGGTTGGCCGCGGCGCGGAGTCCATCGCCATAGCGCTGCTCTGGTCGCTCGCTAACGATGGCCACGAGCGGGCGCTGGCCGACTATCTAAGCAAACATCATCCGTCGATTTATTTGAGTCTCTCCAGCGAAGTGGCGCCATATCTAGGCGAGTACGAGCGCACCGCGACCACCGCCTTCAACGCTTACGTGGGGCCGAAAATCGCCGCTTATCTAAAGCGGCTCGGCGCACAGCTCAAGTCCAAAGGGTTGGCGCGGGAGCCGCTGGTGATGCAAGCATACGGCGGCGTGCTCGGAATCGACGCCACTTGCAGAAACGCCGTAGGCACCATCGAGTCGGGTCCCTCGGCGGGAGTCGTAGGCAGCCGCTTCATCGGCGCCGAGTTGGGGGTTTCCCATGTGCTTGCTACAGATATGGGCGGTACAACGTTTAAGGTCGGTGTCATTCGGGACGGGATGGTGGAAAAAGATCACCGGCCGATCATGATGCGCTATCAGTTGTTTCTCACCAAGATCTGGGTGGAGTCCATCGGCGCGGGAGGTGGGAGCATCGTCTGGATCGATCCCGAAACGGGTCTGCTCAAGGTCGGCCCGCAAGGTGCGGGATCGATTCCCGGGCCGGTCTGCTACGGTCTTGGCGGCAGCGAAGTCACGGTTTCCGACGCGGATCTAGCTCTCGGGTATCTCAACGAGGAATGTTTTTTGGGCGGGCGTATGAGGCTTGACAGAGAAAAGGCCCTGGAGGTATTGCGAAAAAAAATCGCCGAACCCATGAGCATGTCAGTCGCCGACGCGGCCAGCGGCATTTACCGCATCACCAATTCGCATATGAGCGATCTCATCCGCCGGGCTACCGTGGAGCGCGGCTATGATCCCCGCGAGTTTACTCTGTTTGCCTTCGGCGGCGCGGCGCCGGTGCATGCCGGACGGTATGCTGCGGAACTGGGCATCAAACAGATCGTCGTGCCACTAACCGCCTCGGTGCATGGCGCGGCGGGCCTGGTAAGCTCAGATGTGATTTATCAGTACGGTAGATCCGAACGCCTCACTGTGCCGGTGGACATCAAGCGCATCCGCGACGGTTTCGCGGGACTGGTCGAGCGCGCCGTCGTCAGTCTCCGAACCGCCGGATTTGCCGAGGGCGAGATGAACATCGTCAGAAGTCTCGACATGCGCTACCGCCAGCAGGTGCATGAGCTCAACGTGCCGCTTGCCGCGGGAATCGCCGAGCTATCGGAAGGCGAGCTGGAAAAGACTTACGACCTTTTCGACGAGCTTTATGAGCTTACTTATGGCCCGGGGGCAGGTTATCGCGAAGCGGGAAAAGAAATCATGGCGTTTCGCGTCGCCGCCACCGGCGAGCTTAAAAAGCCCCGGCTGAGAAAGTATCCGTATCAGCAAAACCGCGCCGAGGCCGCGCTCAAGCACGAGCGGCCGGTCTACTTCGAGGAGCAAAAGGATTTCGTGCCGACGAAGATTTACGACTACGGCCAGTTGGCACCAGGGAGCGAAATTACCGGCCCTGCGGTCGTCGAAACGCCGATCACCACCATCGTGGTCAATCCGAAGGACCGTGCTATAGTGGATGAATATTTAAACGTCAGGTTGTACCTTGCGGAGTAGTCTATGCTCAGCGGCCACATCGATCCAATCACTTTCGAAGTGCTCTCCCACCGGCTCCATCAAATCACCCGCGAGATGGGCATCGCCCTGGAGCGCACCGGCGGCACGGTGACGACGACCCAACAGCATGACTACAACGCCTCGCTTTACCGTCCAAACGGCGAGATCATGGCCGCTGGCGAGACCTATGGCCACCATGTCGTCTGCGCCGGCTTCGCCGTCAAGCGGATTCTGGAGCGCTTCGGCGCCGAGGAAATTTATCCCGACGATATTTTCCTGCTCAACGATCCCTATCTCGCCGCCATCCATAACCCCGACGTTTACATTATTTCGCCGATCCATTATCAGAACGCGCTGGTGGGCTGGAGCGCCACCTTTGTTCATGTGAGCGACGTGGGTGCGATCACGCCCGGCGGCGACTCGCCGGACGCCACCGAAATTTTTCAAGAAGGGTTTAGGATTCCGGGAATCAAATTGGTCGAACGGGGAAAGCTGCGCAAAGATGTCTTTGACACCATTACCCATATGACGCGCCAGCCGGAGGCGGTCGCGCTTGACCTCAAGTGCGAAATCGCCGCGAACAATGTCGCCAAGGCGCGGCTGCGCGACATGTACCGCCAATATGGGCCGGAGTTGATGCACGGCGTATCGGCGGAGATGATTCGCTACACCGAGGCGGTTCTGCGCAAACGGCTCGGTGAAATACCCGACGGGATTTGGCGCGAGACCCTGACCATCGAGGCGGAGGGTCCGTGCCGGCTCGCGCTGGCGCTCAGAAAAGAGGGAGAGCGGCTGATATTTGATTTCACCGGCACCGACGCGCAGGCGCGCAAGGGAATCAATTTGCCGTTCCACGGCACCTTTGGTTTTTGCTTCGGCGCAATTCTCTATTCGCTGGCCTATGACCTGCCTAAAAATCAGGGCGTGTTAAAACCGATGGAGGTCATCGCGCCCAAGGGAACGCTGGTCAATGTCGAATACCCCGGGCCAATCTCCATGAGCACGACTTCGTCCGGCTTCGGCGTGGGATTTCTTGCCAGCTCGGTATTGATGCAGATGTGCGCCAACAGCGACCGGTGGCGCCGAGAGATCGTCGCGCCCAGCGCAAGCCACCGCAATTGCCGCCACTCGGGGGTGAATCAGTACCGCCGCTACTCGGCGTTCATCAACATGGCTCACGGCGCCATGGACGGGAACGGCGCGCGCATCGACCGCGACGGCGTCGACTCAGGCGGCAGTTATATGAGCTGTCCCAACGTCGAATGGATGGAGCTTCAGTATCCATTGCTTTATCTTTTCCGCCGCCACGCCACGGACAGCACGGGCGCGGGGAAATTTCGCGGCGGCGTCGGCGTCGAGTCGGCCCATACGCTGCACGACGCGCCCGAGGGAAAAATCCGCGGCGTCGCCTACGGTGTGGCCGGACTGGAAAATTCCGGCCACGGCATGTTCGGCGGCTATCCCGGCGCGCCCAGCGTCATCATGCTTAAGGAAAAAACCAGGGTCAACGAATTGATTGCCGCTAACCGGCCGCCCAGCGCGCTTGTTGAGCTCGGCGGCCGGGGAAAAATATTGCCCTACTGCAACTTCGAGCTCAAGGAAAGCGACGTGCTCTATATGAGAGTGGCCGCCGGCGGCGGCTACGGCGATCCGCTGGAAAGAGATCCGGAGCTGGTCAGGCGCGACGTGCTTAATCAAATCGTCTCCAGGGACGCGGCGCGGCAAATTTATGGCGTCGTGCTCAAAGATCCAGAGTTCGAATTGGACCTGGAAGCGACCAAGCAACTGAGAGCAGCGATGAAAAGGAACGAGCTCGGGGATGCCTTGTGAGGCATCCGTTCCGCGAAAACCTGGCAGTCGTGAGCGACGGCGGCGAAACCTCGGTATGTTGCGAGGTCTGCGGCCACAGGCTCTGCGCCGCGAGCCAAGACTGGCAGGCGGCTTGCCGCAAGAAAACATTTCCCCCGACCCACGCCGGACCCCTCATGAATATCCTCGATGGCCGATACCTGTTCGAGAAGCTGTACTGTCCCGCCTGCGGCGTTTTGCTCAATGCCCAAATGGTGGAGGTGAAAAATGAATCTTAGCTCGTTCAAGCTCCTGGGAATTTTGCTCGCGGGCGGCTTTTTGGTTGGCCTGTCTCATGCCGCCGATCACGAATATTATCGCGGCAAAACGATCCGCATCGTGGTTGGACTTTCCGCCGGCGGGGGGTTCGATATATACGCGCGCGCTTTGGCGAGGCATATGGGAAAGCAGATCCCAGGCAATCCCGCGTTTGTCGTGGAAAATATGCCGGGCGCGGGCAGCATGATCGCGGCTAATCATGTTTACAAAGCGGCCAAACCGGACGGCCTCACCATGGGTCATTTCGTCGGCAGTTTGTTCATGCAACAGCTTTTGGGACGTCCGGGGGCGGAGTTCGAAGCGACGAAATATGAATTCGTCGGCTCGCCGATTCCCGAGAAGACGGCTTGCGCGCTGACCAAGGCAAGCGGCATCACCAGCTTGGATCGGTGGTTCGCGGCCAAGACGCCGGTCAAGCTCGGCGCCACAGGCTCGGGTCCGATCGTCGACGTGCCGAAGATCTTGCAGGTCGCGCTCGGCTTACCCATCCAGTTAGTGGCGGGCTACAAAGGAACGGCTGACATCAGGCTCGCCGCAGAGTCCGGCGAGCTCGCCGGCGCTTGTTGGAGTTGGGAGGCGATCAAATCGACCTGGACCAAAGGGCTTCAATCGGGCGACGTTAATATCGTCGTTCAGGCGTTGCCCAAGGCTCATCCGGATTTGCCGAAAGTTCCGCTGGCGATCAACTATGCAAAGGCTGAGGATGCGCGCCAGCTCATTCGTATCGGCATTCATGACGCAGCCGATATCGCGCGGCCCTTTGTGATGCCGCCGGGAACGCCCAAGGATCGCGTGCAGCTGGTGCGCAGCGCTTTCCTCGCTACGCTCAAAGACTCCGCGTTTCTCGCTGAGGCCGAAAAGTCGAAGCTCGACGTGGATCCAATTACCGGGGAGGAGATGGAGAAAATCGTCGCCGGGCTTTACAAAATCAACCCGGCGACCTTGGCGAAGTTAAAAGAAGTCTTGGAGTAGCCCGGTCTATTAGGCTATTTCTCCCAGTTGCAAATCTCGGCACCGGCCAGAGCGTAAACCTGGGCGCCGACGTAGATCTCTTCGACGTCGATCTGTTCAGAACGGATCGCGTATTTTTTGCCGCCCAGGCCGAACTTCAAGGTCGGGATACCCATCTCGTTATAAATATTGGTGTCTGTCCAGATGCTGGCGCGGAACGGGTTGGCCGCCGGAGGCTCTTTGCCGCAAGCTTGTCGGTAAGAGTGCTTGACAACCTCGACGATGGGCTCAACGCCTTTTGCCTCGTAGCCCATCAGCGAAGCGTACATCTCCATCTCGAAATGGATACCGGTTTTGGCAAGCGCGTCTTTCAGCTCGCGCTGTACCTGAACCGGACGCAGCTCCGGCGGCGTGCGCACGTCGACGTAGAGCGAGCAAACGCCGGGGAAGTAATTGGGACGAAACGGCGCCCCGCCGTGGATGGCGCCAATGTTGACTTTGGGTAGAAGCGGACCGATGGCGGATTGATAGATGTACCGTTTCTCGAAATCCGCCGCCCAGGTATCGATACCTTGAATGAGCTTCATCATTTTCAAAACGGCGTTGTTTTCCTCCGGCGGCTCCTGCTCCCGGGTCATGCCCCAGGCGGCATGGGGATTGCCGAAGGTGTTGATGCGAATCTGTGCCACACCGTTTTGCGCCCATACGATGGAGTGACCGGAGCGGTCGGCGCAGATTGCGTAGTCGGTTTGGATGCCGTGGGTCAAGAGGTGGCGCGTGCCCGTGCCTTCGCCTCTGTAGGAGCCGGACTGATAGGGCCCGATGGGCGTGCGCGAGATCTCTCCCGCCACGGCGGCGAGGATGAAATCGCCCTTGATCTCGACGCCGCTTTGCTTGAGCGCTTTGCCGGCGACCATGAAAGCGGCAACGCCGGACTTCATGTTGGAAGCGCCCAGGCCGAAGACCTTGCCATCGCGGATCGCGCCGCGCAACTCGCTCACCGGCTCCAGCTCGGCGCAGAACATCCGGTCTTCTTCCGTGCCGGTATAGCTAGTGTCCATATGACCGTTGATTTGAAGTGAAGTACCTCGTCCTTTGCCTTCGATAACTCCCACGGCGTTGAGCCGGTTGGGATCGATCTCCTGGCGGATCGGTTTGATGCCATGGCGCCGGTACCAGTCGAGAACGAACTCGCCGATCTCCCGTTCCGCCCCCGTGGGGCTGAGGATATCGCAGAGTTGTTTGGTCAGCTCAGCGCATTCGTCACGCGTGATTCCCTTGAGTATCTTCTCTTTGTCCCGGTCAGCGAGCATTGTTTTCGTCCTCCGTTAGTGCAAGTTTTCTACCCCCATCACGCGCAGCGTGTCAACGCGCGGAAAGCCGCGACCAATGAAAAGAGAGATTTCACCAGAGAGAGCGTTCAAAACGTTCAAATCGTTCAAGTTGTTCAAAACGATCGCCGGATTGTCCGACGGCTTGAACGATTTGAACGGCTTGAACCCGACGCGATACGCCGTGACTGGTGTGGCTTTGTGATGATATCGTATTGTCTCGTGACTTGGCTAATGGCAAGGTCAGTTGATCTATGGACGAGATTCGCTTCGTTGACACGACTTTACGCGACGGGGACATCAGCCTTTGGGCCTATGGTATGACGACCGGCATGATGCTCCCCGCCTTGAAGCCTATGGATGGGGCCGGGTTCGATTCCATGGAATTTTTTTTGAGCTTGCGTCTTAAAAAATTCGTCCGCGAGCACAAGGAAGATCCCTGGGATTGGCTGCGCCTGGGTACCAAAGAGGTCAAGAAAACTCGTCTGCGCTACCACGGCGGGCTGCATAGCGGCTTCGAGTTTATTCCTGAATGCATCCGCCGGCTGCTGATTCAAACCGTGGTCAAACACGGCGTGACCCTCACGCGAACTTCCAACGCGTGGAACGATTTCGCGGTACTAGGGCAGGAAGTGATGGAGTTGCGCAAGCTCGGTATGGAAACGGTGATAAATCTGATCTACTCGATTTCGCCGCGCCATACCGACGAGTATTACACGCAAAAGGCGCGCGACGCCGCGGCGCTGCGCCCTTACCGGATCTGCTTCAAAGACGTCGGCGGGATGCTGACGCCCGATCGAACCCGGGCGCTTGTGCGTCTCATCAGGCAAAGCACCGGCGATATTCCCTTGGAGTTTCATGCCCACTGCAATAATGGATTGGCGCCGTTCAATCTTCTCGAAGCAGTGAAGGAGGGAGTTCAAATCGTCCATACGGCGATTCCACCACTCGCCAACGGCTCGTCGCAGCCTTCGGTCTTCAACGTCGTCAACAACCTCGGCGCACTGGGCTACAAACCGCTGGTTAACGTCGCCGCGCTCAAGCCCGCAAGCGAGCATTTGACGTGGGTTGCCAAACGCGAGGGATTACCGGTTGGCCGGCCGCGCGAGTACGACCAGGCGTGGTACGGGCATCAGGTGCCCGGCGGGATGATATCCAACCTGCGCCACCAGCTAAAAATCATGGGCAAAGAGGACAAGCTTGAGGAGGTCCTGGCAGAAACCGCGCAGGTGAGGGCGGAACTGGGATATCCGATCATGGTCACGCCCTTCGCCCAGTTCGTCGGCAGCCAGGCGGCGATCAATGTGATTTTAGGCGAGCGCTATAAAGAAGTCACCGATCAGGTCATCCAATACGCACTAGGGCTGTGGGGCAAGGAAGGCAGCGATGCCATGGACCCGGCGGTCAAAGGCAAAATTCTACAACGCGCGCGGGCGCGGGAGATCGAGAAAATCGACTATCCCGAACCGTCCCTCGTTGAAGTGCGAAGGCAGTACGGCGGCGCCCATTTGTCGGACGAAGAATTGCTTCTACGCTTCTACGCGGGGCCGGAATTCGTCGACGCCTTGAAGTTCGCGCCGCCGAGAAAGCACTACTTAGATGCGCGCCAACCGCTCGTTCGGCTCGTCGAGGAACTCAGCCGAAAGAAATTGGCTCACATCTCCATTCGCAAGGGGGATTTTTCCCTTACGGTACGGCGTGGCGAGTAGGCGAGGAACGAGAACCGCGCCCAGCGGGTTTTCTTCCCAGGGCGCGGTTCAAGCACTTTTTTTCTATCCAATCGGGTGAGCGCGTTGATAGGCGTCGATGATCTCACCGCCGGTGGCAAACCAAACGCGGTCGTGTTTTTTGATGTGAGCGAGGGCGCGCTGTAAATACTTTATGCGCAACGGCTGTCCAGTGATCATCGGATGCAGTGGAATGCCCATGACCCTTGGTTGTTTCTTGCTGTCTGCGTATAAGGTTTCGAACTGATCGATCACCGACCGGTAATATTGTTCCCCCGTGTAGCCTTTTCTAAGGAAGAGCGGGATGTCGTTGATCTCCATGCAATATGGAATCGAGTAGAGTCTTCCCTTTTTCACTTTCATCGGATAAGGCTGATCGTCATTGTTCCAATCGCCGCAGTAGGTCACGCCCTCTTCCGCGAGAATATCGAGTGTGTTGTAGGTCTCGGTGAGACCGGAGCCCAGCCATCCGCGCGGTTTTCGCCCGGTCGCTTGCTCAATCGT
Source organism: Binatia bacterium (assembly GCA_036555515.1). Classification (GTDB taxonomy): domain Bacteria; phylum Desulfobacterota; class Binatia; order UBA9968; family UBA9968; genus DATACQ01. Next base: position 10,166 of record DATBLC010000152.1, on the reverse strand, counting down.
CGTTAGAACGGTGTGGATAACCTCTTTCTCTTTCTCCGGAGGCAAGCCCCCCAGGCTTTCGCTATTGGTGATGCCGTGACCCATGAACTCCCAGCCGCGTTTTTTCATTTCTTCAATAGCCCTTGGAAAGGCTTCACACACGGCCGAGTTCAAAGCGACGCTGGCCTTGACGCCGGTCGCATCCAAAACATCAGCGAGACGCCATAGGCCGACTCTGATGCCGTACTCTCGCCAGGCATAATTGATCACGTCTGGGACGATGTTTCGGACATTTGGCGAAACCCCTGTGCCCGCGGGTGAATCGTGATGCCAAACCTCCACATTGGGCGCGATCCAGACTGCAAGGGTCTTATTGCCAGGCCATGCGAAGGGCTTTCTTTCAAAAATAAACGAATCTTCATACCGATCAGCCCTGCGCACCGACTTGCCCTGCGTCTGAGCATAGGCAACTACGGGGGCCAACCGTGAAGTCAGAAGGCTTGCTGTCCCAGCCAGGAAGAGACTCTTCTTAATAAAATTTCTACGGTCATTATCGCTCTGCATAAGCTCTGCCCTCCCTTTTACCGATTTTTGACTCTCTTAGGCTCTACGGCCAGCCAGAACCTACCACCCATCGGCACCAAAGAGGAAGAGAAAAATCACCGGGCGGGACGCGATATTTGCGCACCTCGAGCTAGCGGCGCTCTACTCGCGCTTTTCTCGGTTGGCCGGCGGCCGCGCCAATCGCTTTCTGTCGGCGCCTTTGCAATAGGGCTTCAAGGCCGGATCTTCATATCGTAGACGATGATCTCGTTGTTTGGGTTACCCGTCCAGATAATATTCTTCGCCAAGCCGTAAATCTCGTACAAAGTATAGAGAGGAACAAAGGGTGCATCTTCCATGAGTATTCGTCCCGCGCGTTGCAGCACGGCGACCCGCTTTTTATGATCGCCGGTCTGCTGCTCCTCTTCGATGAGCTGGTCAAATTCAGGATTGCTGTAGCCGACGCGTTTTGTGACCCCCGTGTGAAAATACTGATCGTAGAACGTGTCGGCATCGCTTGCCGAACGGCCGGCATAGTAAAAGGCCGTCTTTCCGCCGTTTACTCCTTCGTTGCCCCAATATACTGGGTACTCTTGGGCCACCAGTTCGGTTTTTATGCCGCCTTCCCCGAGCTGTCGCCCAATCACCTGGCAGATCTCCCCTCCCTTTAGATGGCGGTCGGGCGAGAATACGAGCTTGACTTCAACTCCATTGGGATAACCAGCGCGGCTCAGGAGCTCCCGCGCCTTTTTGGGGTCATGAGGATAGCGTTTTATGCTAGGATCGTAGCCGATCATGTTTGAGTTCAAGGGGCCGTTGAGCACATCGCCGTTTCCGGCAAAAATATGTTTCATGATCACATGGGGATCGATGGAATAATTGATGGCCTGGCGGACGAGCTTATTGTCGAACGGCTTGTACGCGACATTCATGGCCAAGAAATACATTCTATATCCCGGGACTTTTTGCACCCGCGTGCGCGGATGTTTCTCGACGCGTTCTATCTCTTCAATGGAAAGATTGCTGATGGCATCGGTTTGTCCCGCCAGTAATCCGGCGACTCGAGCCGATTCGTTTTGCACGGTTTTGAACAGCACTTCCTTGATTTCGGGCTTGCCGCGCCAATAGTCGTCGTTGCGCGTCAATACCAAGTGGCCACCCCGTTGCCAGCTCACCAGCTTATACGGCCCGGTGCCTATTTTATAATCGTCCAGCTGGTTGCCGTTCTTCTCAACAATGGCCTTGCTAACGATGAAGCGATTATTAAGTCGCTCGAGCAAGACTGCGTTCGGTTTCTTCGTCGTCAAGATGACCGTGTAGTCGTCCGGCGTTTCGACTCCCGTTATTTCGCGGAAATTGGATCGCTGAAGACTTCGCTTGTCGTTTCTCATTCGATCGATGGAAAAAGCCACGTCTTTCGACGTTAAAGGAGACCCGTCGTGAAAACTGACTCCCTTCCGCAAATGAAAAACCCATTTCTTCCCCTGAAACTCCCAGGACTCGGCCAAAACGCCAGCATACTCGTTGCGCGAGTAATCCATTTCGATCAACGGCTCTATCACATGCTGCCAGATGCCACTGATGCCGCCGCCGCTATAGGCGTACGGGTGCAGCGAGTCCAAGCCCACGCCCTGATAGACCACCACGCGGTCCTGTGATGCCGCCCAACCGATTCGCCCAAAATACGGTACCAACAAGCCTCCCATGGACCACGTCACGCTCCGTCGAAAGAACTCGCGCCGGCTCAGGTTCGTTTTTCTGCTGCGCATGATAATCTCCTTCCCGGATTTTGTGGCGAAAATCGGATATCTGCTGTCAGTAAGGCAAGGACTTACTAATGAGTTCGTTATTTAGAGACTATGTCGCTAGTGTGCGACCGAGAGGCGAGCCCTTCCGGTCGCGCTCAATGGTTCTCTGCCTTGCCGGCCACCACCCCGTCCTCTCCATAGGTGGAAATGCCCGCCGGCAGGGCCTGAAAACAACCTCTGCGCTCCTGTGCGCGCGCTCTCCAGGTCTCACCCCTCGGTCGCTGTTTGGTTACTCAATTGTGGACTCCTTAATAATTCGGCCGTTGGATCCCCAATACCCGTCTCCCCCACTCACCACCCCAACACTTCTCGTACATCTCATAAAATCACCCCGCCGAGAATTTGGAGAATTTCCATCACCGGCATGAGCATGAACAGTAACGGAAGAGCGGGCAAAGCTGACATCACGGCAATATGAAGAATCAGCCGTTTGTCAAACGGAATCGCGTTCATGGCACGGACCCTATCAATGCTGTTGCCGAGATCGGCCAAGGATTGAATATCGGAGGACCCAAGGAAGGGTTCTTCAGGCGCGCGTGTGTTGTTCACCCACTTCTCGTGAAAGGCCCGATCATAACGAAAAGCCAAGGAATCGTACTGGCGTAGCCATTCTAACCGGGTCCGAAAAAGAAGAGGGGCGAATAGAAGCAAGGGGCTAATCAAGAGAATCTCATTGATTGCCACAAAAAAAATGAAGGTCCACTGAAATGTCGTGATGGTCGCGCCTTCGAAAAAGATCCGAAACGCGGCATCCGCGCTTATGATCAAGCCTATGCCGAAGCTAATGATTCCGAAAAAAGATTGCGCAATCCCAAGGAAACCCAAGCCGCCCGCGCCATCCGGGTGGGTAGCTGCCAAATTCAATTTCAGGCGGGACATCTGGTAGAGAAACAAGGTCCAGTTAATCAATCGCCAGAGCCAGCGAAGAATCATAAATTGCACGAACGGTACTGCGAAAAATTGGTACCACAGTCCCGCCAGCGAAGTGCCGCCGCCGGATACCTCAAACGATTTCCAGGACGATGCGTTGCCGGCGTACCATTGGTCAGCCGACAAATACCATGCGGTGACAAAAGAGATGCCGAGTAGACTGAGTTCGGGGCCGAGCGCTTCACGGCGACGCTGGACTTTTTCGATGGCAACGGTGACAGCGGGTAAATCTTCCCCGCGAACCAAGCCGGTGCGAAGGAAACGGAGTGCAGCATCGGTGAGCCGCGGGCCGACGATAGTCTCGGCTACGACGAGAAGCGGGATGGTTAGAAAAAACCGCGCGTAGGTAGCGAAATCGAGCAGCATCGACTCACGTGGCGTTGGTCCAAGCGCGCGACCGTCGACTATGGCGAGTACCAGGAGCGGAACCCACGTGATGGCGATAAACCACAGGATCCGCCTCCTGACGGGCGGACCTTCCCCTTTGGCGACGCCGATCCGCTGCATGAACCGATGAACCGGTCCGCCTCGTTCGAAATAAAGTTCAGACTCGTTGGGGACTGTAAGATCCATGGTTCATACCATGATTGAATCAGGGCTCGGCGGCAAAATTCTCCTCCCGATGTGGTTCGACGGCGATGTTTCCGGTGGATCTCTGGTAAACCCGCCTCACACGCCGGATCGGTCCAAGGATCCTACGCTCACAGCCGAAAAAAGACCGCGACGACCGCCAAAAGCCCCATGACGGAAATCAATCCGGCCAGTAAACCTGCGGTGGAAGCAGGAGCGTTTTGATATTCCATCCTGAGAACCCGCAGTTGGCGCCGGTGCTGGAGTGTTGCCAGCAGCAGTGCCACAACCCCAATGATAATTAGTATCATTGAAAAATCCCGCGGCCCCACTATTTGAACCGTCATGAACCCCTTTCCCCCGCTCTGCTCTAATTCAAAGAATTTGTAAATCGAAAAGCCGAATGTGATTAAAGACGACGAGGTTCTGATCCACGCCATCAGAGTTCTTTCATGGGCCAGGAAAGTACGGTCGAAAGAGAGTCTCGTGTTTCTGTCCATCGGCGCGCGGGCACTGTTGGGAATCGGAGCAGTCATTCCCAACCATGACCGGATCGGACTGAGCCAGCGATTCTTTATTTCATGTCTTTCCGCCATCACTATTACACAGCTCATCCAAAATTTAGTGTCATCACGGTTCCCTTGATTTTTCCTCCCCCGTCATCGCCCGCCACGGCCAGCGCCCCTCGATCTCAACGACCAATGACCAGCTTAGAAATGTCCGAATCACTACGAGCAGCCCGAGTATTATGACGTTTTGCATCGTCGGTTCGAGCGCCACGGTCCTGATGATATCGGCCGCGACAAGAAACTCGAGCCCTAACAAAAGTCCTCGGCCCAGATGCGCCTTGTATTGCTCATAAGCATTTTCAGCGTGCTGCTTGATGTGGAGCAAAAAGCGCGCGCTGCCGTAAAGGATGGCGACCACAATGGTCGCCACGGCAATAACTTCAATTGTCTCAGCCGCGGCCTCAATCAAGTCTCGCATAGCCTATAACGACTGACTGGCGCAAACCGAGCCCGAGGGCGCGGGATCAATATTGGACCCTGGTCCAACGACGGATCGGAATGAGTTAGGCTCCCCGTGCTCTTTCTTCATTTGCCCTCATGCGCTGGCGGCTCCTGACGTATCGAACACCATTTGGTCATACCACCACAGGCGCTCGAACAGAGAGCGGGCGCACTCGGCGTCAGCGCCAGTGAATTTGGCGATCGCGCCAATGGATCGACGACCATCGGTTGCTTCGACCATCCTTAGTTCAGTGGCGTCCACCGGTAAGATCAGGTCTGGATAAGTATGCGCCTGATTGAGCAGCACCGCCGCGGCGCCCGGCGGCTGTCGCTCCCGGATCACGATCGTCGACGGCAAGCGGAGCGGCACATACGATGGCCACGCGGCGCTGTCGAAGCCGATGCGCTTTTGGTCTGCCGACATATGCCGACCGTACGCGATAAGGCTGTGACGCGCGATGGTGCCGCGCAGCAGCTCGACCGCCGCGAATTGCTCCCGCACGGGGAGCGCGCGAAGCCGGGCCGCGTGCGGTGTTGAAGCGACAGCCCCGCACTGTGGCAAATATTGCGCCTGGTACGTCCAGCGTCCGAAGTCCATCTCGGCGCCATCGAGCAGGTCGAACACTTCAGAGACCGTGTAGTCACGATCGCGCGGGTTCAGCAGGGCGTCCGCCACAGCGTCCGCACGCCCGAAGTCGGGGGCACTGAGCAGGTGTTCCAGGGGGTGGCTCCGGGGGAGTGCGCCCAGGGTGTGGAGGAGGTCATCGATGCTCTCCTCCGACCTACCGACGCCGAGGCGCCGGCAATAGTCCTGCAGCATCTGGATGCCCAGGCGACCATACCGCCCGTACACCATCAAGTGCAGCGCTCCATGAGGCTCAAGGACGGCCCGTAGCGCACGCAAGCCGGCCGCGGGATCCAATAGGTGGTGCAGCACGCCGGTACACAAGATCAGATCGAAGGACCTGCCGAGCACAGCGACCTCTTCGATCGGCAGCTCGTACAGCTCAAGGTTCTCCAGCCTGTATCGAGCCTTGAGTGCGGCGCTGTGACGGAGACTGGTCGCGCTGATGTCGATACCAACAACGCGGCTTGCCGGCCGACGGATCGCGACCTTGGCCGCTTGCGAAGTGCCGCAGCCGGCGACCAACACCGACACATCCTCTCTGTAAGGCCACGCGGACCAATGCAGGTAATGATCGACCTTGCGCCGGTCCTCGGTGCTCCAGAGATCGCGGTAGCGGTCAAGGTCCGAGACCGGAGGCGGATACGAGTGCTCATCGTAGAATTCCGCGATCGGATCGGCAGGGCGCGCATCAGACCCCACACCCCGATCCACCCGACGATCGTCACCGCTTATGGTCATAACCATCCGAGCCATCGCCGTTGGATATTCGCTGCTTGTCGTTCCATGTTCATACCCTGCTCGCCTTCCAGATTTCAGCGTTGCGCCACGGCCACGACATAGGAATGAGCCTGTGTCGCGGCCGTGTGTGTTGTTGTCCCCCGCCCGACGGCAGTCACAGCGGGGCAGAATGCGAGGCCGCTGCGTCTACGCGTTGCCGGTTGCAGCGCGCGTAAGCTTCTCGACCACGTCGTCGATGCTGAAGCTCGCGGCCTTCTGACGCGGCGGAAACTCCCGCAGCGTCTGCAGGAACTCTCCTACCATCGCCTGTGCGGGAATCAGCAGGAACACGTGGTCGAAAATCCAATCCCAATACGTGTTTGACGTGATGTCGGCAAACTCGTAGGGGTCCGTGCGCAGGTTGAATATCTTCGGCACCCGAAGCGGGACCATCGGCTCTGCCCAGACCTGCATCGTGCCCTGCGCTCGCTGCTCGAGGAACGCGATCTTGAAGTTATCGTAGCGTAACGCGGCTACGTCCCCATCGTCGGTGAAGTAGATGAAGGACTTACGGGGACTTTTCGGATCCTCACCGGTCAGGTGCGGGAGCAGGTTGTAGCCATCGAGGTGGACCTTGAAGGACTTGTCGCCGGCCTTGTGTCCCTTCTTTAGTTTTTCGGCGATATCCGGCTCGCCCGCGGCCGCCAGGATCGTGGGTAGCCAGTCGATGTGGCTCACGATCTCATTGGACACCGAGCCCGCCGGGATTTTGCCGGGCCACCGCACCATGGCCGGCACGCGGTACGCGCCTTCCCACATGGAGTTCTTCTCGCTCCGGAACGGCGTGGTCCCGGCGTCAGGCCAGGAGTTGCAGTGCGGCCCGTTGTCGGTGCTGTACATCACGAACGTGTTATCGGCGATCTTAAGTTCGTCCAGCACGCCGAGGATCTCACCGACGGTCTTGTCGTGGTCGATCATGACGTCGTGATATTCCGACTGCCACCGCCCGGCTTGGCCCCGGCTTTCGGGTTTCACATGCGTGCGGAAGTGCATGTGTGACGTGTTGAACCACACGAAGAACGGCTTGTCGTCTTTCACGGCATTCTGGATGAAGTTCTTGGCCGCGGCAAGAAACTCGTCATCTACAGTTTCCATCCGTTTCTTGGTGAGCGGCCCCGTGTCCTCGGTCTTCTGGCCGCCCTTGCCGTCGGCCCAGCAGTGCAGCACACCCCGAGGCCCGTACTTCTTCTTGAACTCGGGGAAGTCTTTGACCGGCGGATAGTCCGGCAGCTCCGGCTCTTCCTCCGCGTTCAGGTGGTAGAGGTTGCCGAAGAACTCGTCGAACCCGTGCATCGTCGGCAGATGCTCATCACGATCTCCGAAGTGGTTCTTGCCGAACTGCCCCGTGACGTAACCTAGCGGTTTCAACAGCTCGGGGATGTTCGGGTCCTCGGCCCGCATCCCGAGGGTCGCACCAGGCAGCCCCACCTTGGTCAGCCCCGTACGTAGACCGTACTGGCCTGTGATGAACGAGGCGCGGCCCGCTGTGCAGCTCTGTTCCCCGTAGTAGTCGGTGAACAGCATTCCTTCGTTGGCGATCCGGTCGATATTCGGTGTCCGGTACCCCATCATCCCCCTGGTGAACACGCTGAGGTTCGACTGCCCAATATCATCACCCCAGATGATCAGAAAGTTTGGTTGTTTGTTTGCTTGTGCCATAAATTCTTTCTCTCCTTTCTTTTTTGCTCTGGTTTTTCGTGACCAATGTGGAGTAGCGAGGTGTTTTTTTTACGCGTTCAAATGTAGGGCATGTTGCGGCCGTACCACACCAGACGATCCATCGTCTGTTGGACCTTGGGCCAATGGCAAGAACCGGCGGCTCGAATCCTATTTACTCATCCTTACTATACACCTAAACCCTAGATGGCAAGTCGACGTATCGATCGGTTGCGCCATGCGTGCCGCCGGTCGGTAGCGCCGGCAATAGTTCGGCGCGCAAAGAAACGAACCGCCTTTCATAACCTTGCGCGGGATCTTGATTGCCGGCATGTTAGGATCGTAACTCTTCTCTCGCTCGCCGCCTTTGGGGTTGAAGCTCGCGCAGCAGGAGTGATCGATTTTATCATGCTCCTGGTACCAGTCCGTGGTCCACTCCCAAACGTTACCGGCCATGTCGTAGAGACCGAAACCGTTGGCTGGAAAGCTGCTCACCGGAGCCGTGCCTTCAAAACCATCTGCTTTGAGATCCTGCCAGGGGAATTCGCCTTGCCATGTGTTCGCCATGTGTTTGCCGCCCGGCGTCAATTCATCGCCCCAGACAAATTCAGCTCCCGCCAATCCGCCGCGCGCGGCGAACTCCCACTCCGCTTCCGTCGGCAACTCCTTGCCGATCCATTTCGCAAAGGCTTCAGCGTCTTCATAGGCAACCTGGACGACGGGATGTTTCGCCTTCCCTTTCAAAGAGCTCGCCGGCCCTTCTGGATGGCGCCAGTTGGCGCCCGGAACATAAGTCCACCAGTTATGACAATCCCTAAGGTCGACACGCTGGCGCGGTTTACTGAATACGACTGAAGCGGGCACCAGAAGTTCCCGCTTGGCGCCGGGGTAGTCCTCAGGATTCGGCGGTCGCTCGGCGGAAGTCACATGCTTGGTCGCTTCGATGAACTTGCGAAACGCTTCGTTGGTCACCGTGGTTTTGTCCATCCAGAAGCCATTGACGGTGACCTCGTGAGCAGGAGCCTCCTCTGGATAATGTTTATCGGAGCCCATCACGAAAGTACCGCCGGGAATCCAGACCATGTTTTCAAACGGCGACTTGCCCGGCGTTTCCGTTTGAACACTCACCGCAGTCGAGTCGATTTCATGGCTCATGGTTTCTTCCTCTCCCGCATTTCCTTGAACCAACTGTAATCGTCACTCCCGAACGGGGGAAGCGCTTGCTTCCGCCCCACCTGGTACGCGCCCGGCGACGAGAGCGAACACCATATTCATCGGGATCATGATTCCACTGAACGCCAAGATCGGTAAGGCCACGTCCGTGCCAGTGAAATAATGGGCGGCGATCGGCAAGCAGACGCCGACGTTGCGCATGCTTGTGCTGATTGCAAACACTTTGCGATTTTTGATTTCCGGACCTCCTAGCAACCAACCGACGACCCACGCGATTAAAATGAGCGCCACGATGGCTGCAATCGCGTGCATTCCCATCAACATGATGGCCGGCGTCCTGTATCTCCCGGCTGCCACTGCTGCGATGATGAAGATCACGATGGAGAGTCTTCCTAACCATAAGCCAAGCTTGGGAGCCTGCACGGGAATGAGTCTTTGCAAGCCCCGTCCGACCAATAGCGGCGCTAACACAAGTAGCGACGACATCAGGATCAACCACACCAAGGGCATCCGACCTTCGCCCCGGTGAAAGAACAAAAGAGTTAGCGCCGGAGTAACTAAAATTGCCAGCATACAAAACACCAATAAAAGCGCGACGGCGAGGACGAGATTACCTTTGGAGACGCGGGCAAATTGCAGGGCGAGGAGCCCGCCCGGAGAGAGGGCGAGCATCAAGAGGCCGATCCTGATTTCAAGGGGCAGATCGAACGCGTATACGAGGATGGCGCCCAAAAGAGGAACGATAAGAAAATTGGCCAGCAAGGCGCGTAACATCAGGTGTCGATCGCTGAGCGTTTCGATAATTTCCCCCGACGTGGTCTCCAGTGGAACCGAGAGCATGTAAACGATCACAAAAAGGTAGGTCAGCGCGTTAATGTAAGCTGGAAAATGTTCCACGTCGCCCTCAGGCGTATTGAATCATCTAAAATGTAACCCACAGATATTGAGGAGTCTTAGCAACCAGGGAGGGTTACATTTTCATGGGTGGAAAGTCCAAATGGGATTACCTCAAGGCAATTTATTCACGCTACAAGAAAGTTTCCAAGCCGCTGAGAGCACGAATTCTCGACGAGTTTTGTCAGGTGTGCGGCT
>DATBLC010000151.1:0-65023 GCA_036555515.1 Binatia bacterium | reverse complement strand
GCGGATGCCGTTCTCGGTGATGTCGAGCGCGACGTCCTCGAGCCCGCACTCCTTCTTCTGGCGCGGGATCAGGTACTTCTCCGCGATGTTCAGCTTCTCGAACTCCGTGTAGCTCGTGAGCTGGATGATCTCCATACGGTCCTGGAGCGGCCGCGGAATCCGGTCGAGGGTATTTGCCGTGGTGATGAACAGCACCTTTGACAAATCGTAGTCCAAATCCAGGTAATGATCGTTGAACGTTGTATTCTGCTCGGGGTCCAAAACTTCGAGCAACGCCGAGGACGGGTCGCCGCGGAAGTCCGTCGACATTTTGTCGACTTCGTCCATGAGGAATACCGGATTGCTCGATCCCGCTTTCTTCATCGATTGAACGATCTTACCAGGAAGAGCGCCGATATAGGTTCGACGGTGTCCGCGGATTTCCGCCTCGTCCCTGACGCCGCCCAGCGACACGCGCACGAACTTTCTTCCCGTAGCACGGGCAATGGATTTGCCCAGCGAGGTCTTGCCGACGCCCGGAGGCCCGACCAGACAGAGAATCGGGCCCTTGATTTTGCCTACCAGGCTCTGTACCGCAAGATATTCAAGGATCCGCTCTTTGACTTTTTCCAAGCCGTAGTGATCCTCTTCCAGGACTTTTTCAGCTTCGTTGATATCGAGCTTATCGTCGGTGAACTCATTCCACGGCAAACTTATGATCCAGTCGATGTAATTCCGCACCACCGTGGCTTCCGCCGACATCGGCGACATCATCTTGAGCTTCTTTAGCTCCTTTTCAACCTTATCCTTGGCTTCGGCCGAGAGCTTCTTCTGTTTGATCTTTTCTTCGATCTCCTGAATTTCGTTTTTAAACTCATCCTTTTCGCCGAGTTCCTTTTGAATCGCCCGCATCTGTTCGTTGAGATAGTACTCTTTCTGCGAGCGCTCCATCTGCTTCTTGACGCGCGAACGTATGCGCCTCTCGACTTCCAGGATTTCAATTTCGGCGCGCATATGGGCCAAAACTTTTTCGAGCCGCTCGGCCGCGTTGAAGGTCTCCAGGAGATTCTGCCGCTCTTCGATTTTGATGCCGAGATGCGCGACGATAGTATCCGCCAGGCGTCCTGGATCGTCGATGGACGACACCGACATTACCATTTCCGGCGGTATTTTCTTTTTCAGTTTTACATAGTTCTCGAAGGTCGTATGGACCTCGCGAGTGAGCGCTTCGATTTCCGTGTTGCGCTCGACGACTTCACGCGCCTCGTCGACTTCGACCATGAAAAAATCCGGATGACTGACAAAGCGGGCGATCTGCGCGCGCTTCTTGCCTTCGATCAGCACCTTGACGGTGCCGTCGGGCAGCTTGAGCATTTGCACGACGGTGCCCAGCGTCCCGATCTTATAGATATCGTCTTCGGTGGGCTCGTTGGTCTTGGCATCCTTCTGCGACGACAAAAAAATCGGACCCTGCTTCTGCGTCGCTTCCTCAAGAGCCTTGATCGAACGTTGCCGCCCGACGAAGAGCGGCACCACCATGTGGGGAAAAACCACAATATCCCTCAACGGTAGCAGCGGCATTCTCATCGAACCCCCGGCCGGTTCTTTGTCATCTTTTTTCTCGTTGCGAAACAACATGATTTTCCCCCTAAGCGCTTTCTGCGGCCTTGCTGTATACGACGATTGGAGGCTCGTTCCGGTCAACCACATCATCGGAAATCACAACCTCCTTGATGTTCGGTTGGGAAGGTATGTCGTACATGATATCGAGCATAATGTTTTCCATGATGGCCCTCAAACCGCGGGCGCCGGATTTTCTCTTCATGGCCTCCCGGGCAATGGCCTTGAGGGCCTCTTCGGTAAACTTGAGATGGACGTTTTCCATATCGAACAGTTTTGAATATTGCTTGGTGAGCGCGTTCTTCGGTTCTTTCAAGATGCGCACCAGAGCCGACTCATCCAGCTCGTCTAACGTAGCGAGCACCGGCAACCGACCGATAAACTCTGGAATCAGCCCAAACTTGAGCAAGTCCTCGGGCCGCACATCGTGCAAGAGATCACTGGCGCGACGTCCGTCTTTATCCTCCAGCGGACCGCCAAAACCCATGCGCTTGCGGCCCACGCGCTTGCGAATTATATCCTCAATACCGACGAAAGCGCCGCCGCAGATAAACAGGATGTTGGTCGTGTCCACCTGGAGAAATTCCTGCTGTGGATGTTTTCTGCCGCCCTTCGGCGGCACGCTCGCCATGGTCCCTTCGACAATCTTGAGCAGTGCCTGTTGCACGCCTTCGCCGGAAACATCCCGGGTAATCGACGGATTGTCCGACTTACGCGAAATTTTGTCGATCTCATCTATATAGACGATGCCGCGCTGGGCTTTTTCGACGTCGTAATCGGCCGCCTGGAGCAAGTTGAGGATGATATTCTCGACATCTTCCCCCACATAGCCCGCTTCCGTGAGGCTCGTCGCGTCGGCGATGGTAAACGGCACCTGCAAAAAGCGGGCGAGGGTCTGGGCCAGCAGAGTCTTGCCCGAGCCGGTGGGCCCAAGGAGCAGTATGTTGCTCTTTTGCAGCTCGACATCGCCCGTGACCATCTGGCTGTCGATGCGTTTGTAGTGATTATGGACGGCGACGGCCAGGATTTTTTTGGCCCGTTCCTGGCCGATCACATACTGGTCTAAAACTCGCTTGATCTCCGCCGGCTTGGGGACATTGGAAGATGCGGTCAGGGTTTCTTCATGGTCGCATTCTTCGGCGATAATGTCGTTACAGAGGTCGATGCACTCATCGCAAATATAGACGGTGGGGCCCGCTATCAGCTTACGAACTTCATCTTGACTCTTGCCACAGAATGAACAAACCAGGTTTCCCGACCGATCATCTCCGTGTTTAGGCATAGACCCCCCGCAGCACCGGAATTCAATTTACTTCTTCTGGGCGGATTCGGGCCGGCTGGTAATCACCTCGTCCACCAAGCCGTACTCCTGCGCCTGCTTCCCACTCAAAAATAGGTCGCGATCAGTATCCTTCTCTATCTTTTTAAGGCTCTGGCCAGTATGCTTCATTAAAATGCTGTTGAGTTCTTCGCGCATACGCAAGATTTCCCGCGCCTGGATGTCGATATCCGTCGCTTGCCCCTGGAATCCACCCAATGGCTGATGAATCATTATGCGTGAGTGGGGCAGCGCGAAACGCTTACCCTTGGCTCCGGCGGCCAGCAATACGGCCCCCATGCTTGCGGCTTGCCCGACGCAAACCGTCGAGATTTCCGGGCGGATATATTGCATGGTGTCATAGATGGCGAGCCCCGCGGTAACCGACCCGCCCGGGCTATTGATGTAGAAGAAGATATCCCGTTCGGGATCTTCGGACTCCAAAAAGAGCAGTTGAGCGGTCATAACATTGGCGACATCATCGGTAATTACCGATCCGAGAAAAACGATCCGGTCTTTGAGCAAACGGGAATAGATGTCATAAGCCCGCTCACCCCGCCCGGTTTGCTCCACCACGATCGGAATAAAATTCATTATCGGGAAAGCTCCTCAACCATCGATCCCAGTCTAGCTTTTTTTACCCGTGTCATCAACCTTTTCGACCGGCGCGTCGACTTCTTTGACGTTCGCGCGCTCCAGCAGAATTTCGAGTGTCCGGTCAAATACCAGTTGCGAGCGCAATTCGTCCCGCGCCTCGTGCCGGGCATAGTATTGGCGCAAGCTTTTCCCCCGCTCTCCAGCCGCCCGCAGGAGGCTTTCGATTCTCTCTTGTACTTCGGTCTCCGGCACTTCGATTTTCTCGCTCTCGGCGATCTTTTCCACCAGAAGCGTTGCTTGAACCTGACGCGTGGCGCGCGCTTCGAACGTCTTTCGGGTCTCCTCCATAGAAGGTGCATCCGGCACCGAACCTTCACTGCTTCGGTCTTGAAAACGCTCCATCAGGTAGCGCGTTTGCCTTTCCACCATGGCGGGCGGCGGCGTGAGTGAATGGGCTTCAATGATACGGCTCAAAATGCGTTCCTTGAGTTCACCATCCTGATATTTTTTGAACTCTTGCTCAAGGCGCCCGCGAACTCTGCTCTTGAGCTCATCCAAAGAGCCGCACTCCCCATGTTCTTTAGCGAACTCGTCGTCCAGCGGCGGCAAGACTTTCTGCTTGATCTCACGCACCATGATGGTGAAATCCGCCGTTTTCCCGGCAAGATCGCGATTGTGATAGTCATCCGGAAAGCGCACCTGGACCGATTTTGATTCGCCGCGCCGCGCTCCGGCAGCCGCCTGGTCGAATTCGGGCAGCGTCTGTCCGCCGCCCACTTCGATTTGGTAGTTGTCTGCTTTGCCGCCGGGAAATTCTTTTCCGTCGATGGTGCCGGCAAAATCCAAAGTGACGAAGTCTCCCGCTTGCGCCACGTCGCGGTTTTCCACCGGCTCCAAGCGCGCGTGGCCCTCTTGAAGCCTTTTCAGGGCCTGGTCAACCTGTTCGTCGGTGATGGCCAGCTTGACTCTTTCGACTTCGACGCCGAGGTAGTCCTTGAGCTCGATCTCCGGCTTGATCTCGAACACCGCGGAGAAAGAAAACTCCGCCCCCTCGGCAAGATCCTCGGCCTCGATCTCCGGCCGGGACACGATGTGCATGCCGCGCTCTTTAATGACTTCGCCCAATGTGTCCTCGACGAGCTGGGAGCGGACCTGGCCTTTGATTTCCTCGCCATAGAGTCCTTGGAGCACGCTGCGCGGCGCCTTTCCGGCGCGAAACCCTTTCACGCGCACGCGCCGGCTCAAGTTCTCGTACGCTTTGGCAAATTCGCTCGCAACCTTATCCCTGGGCAATTCCACGCGCACCTTGCGCTCGACCGGACTCAATTCATCAACATCAATTTTCATTGTCGCTGCGTTCACTCTTCTTTTTGGTTTAGCCAATCCCTCGCCATTCCGTTTGCGATCACCGGCGGCTCCAATCCTGCCCCGGTTTCCTTTCCCGCCGGCTGCCAATCGCGGCCGCAATGTCTTGGTGCGAGAGGGGGGACTCGAACCCCCACGGTTGCCCGCTAGATCCTAAGTCTAGTGCGTCTGCCAGTTCCGCCACTCTCGCGCGCGCAACCACGCAACTCATCATCCGCTAGCCGACCTCGCCGCACCGGAAGAGAGTAGGAAACGGCTCGAACTAAGTCAAGAACCAAATGACCAACTTCACAGCGCGCGCGGGATTTGCTATGACAAGCGCAGGCAAGCTTGCTTGCAAAAAAATCTGGATGAAATCGTAACTGCCGATGAGCAAGTGACGCGATGTGTCAGGAAAGTACTTTGCGCTCCGCTGAGCCGCTTTTACGGCCTTGCAAATGGCGGCGGCGCAGCTTGTCCAGTCATCGCGCCACTCAAAGCGCTAGGCTGGCAAAGTGAAAACATTCTTTGAAGTGGTGACGCCCAAAGAGGCGCTCCGGATGTTACTCAGTGCGGCGCCGGTGGGCGCCGAAACGCTGACGACAATCGAGGCGCGCGGACGCGTGCTTGCCGAGGATCTCTATTCTCAGGTCGATCTGCCGCATTTTCATCGCGCAGCCATGGATGGTTACGCCGTAAAAGCGAAAGACACTTTCGGCGCCAGCGCGACATTGCCCGCGTATATAAAGGTTACTGGCACGGTGGAAATGGGACAAGAGGCCGTCGAGCCTGTCCCCGACGGCGCAGCCATGCGTATATCGACGGGCGGCATGCTCCCGCCTGGCTGCGACTCCGTGGTCATGGTGGAATACACTGAGGACTTGGGCAACGGGATGGTTGAAATTCAACGCGCTGTTTCACCGTGGCAAAACGTCATTCAAATCGGCGACGATATCAGGAAAGGCGATCTCGTGTTCAGCCGCGGTCGCAGGCTCAGGGCACATGATCTCGGCGCCCTAACCGGTATCGGCGTCGCCTCGCTCAAGGTGTTCAAGAAGCCGATTGTCGCGTTGATCTCCACCGGGGACGAAATCGTCGACGTCACGGCTCAACCAGCCCCCGGCCAGGTGCGCAACATCAACCAATACTCCCTCGCCGGACTGATCGAAGAATCCGGCGGCGAACTGCGCGACTACGGCGTCGTGGGCGATGATCGCGCCGCGCTTGAAGCGATAATGGGAGATGCTCTCCAAAGCGCCGATCTCTTGCTTCTCTCCGGCGGCAGTTCCGTCGGCGCCCGGGATATCACGCTAGAAGCGATCTCGGCTATGCCCGGGGCGAATATACATTTCCACGGCATTTCTGTTAGCCCCGGCAAGCCGACCATCTTTGCTTCCGCTTGCGGTAAACCGGTTCTTGGTTTGCCGGGCTACCCGGTATCGGCATTGGTCATTTTCGATCTCTTCGCCGCGCCTTTGTTGCGCAAATTGAGCGGCGAGAATGTTGCCAGCAGTACCCCGCCACGGAAGACTACCCGCGCCATTTTAAAAACCAACGTGGATTCTCCTTCGGGCCGAGAGGATTATGTCCGCGTCGCCCTTGAGGAAATAGACGGCCGCCTGTACGCGGCGCCCCTGCCGAATAAATCAGGCGCGATTTTTACCCTAGTCAAGGCCGATGGCATGATCCGCATCGGGCTTAACCAAGAGGGCGTAGAAGAAGGCGAGGAGGTAGAGGTTATCTTGTTTTAGTAAGAACGTCTTTGCAATGTTACAAGAGGCCGGCATGAGGGAGCGAGCCTGGAGGCCCCGGACGCACCGTCGGAGAGGTCGTTCCCTCGAATGTTAACTTACTTATTACTCAGGACGTTCCAATCCTGGGGCACCCTTATACGATGGCAAGAAAACGATATCTAAAAAAAACCCCTTTGCGCGAAGCGCGTGAACTTTTCATTAGCCGCTTTGACGCTTCCGCCCTAGAAACGGAAACCGTGGCGGTCGCCCAAGCGCTCAACCGCGTCACCGCAGAGGCGGTATTCGCCAAGATTTCATCGCCACACTACCACGGCTCGGCCATGGATGGCATCTGCGTGCGCGCTCAAGACACCTTCGGCGCCACCGAGTTCAAGCCCAAGAGGCTAAAGCTCATGCTTGAGGGCAATGGCGAGTTTGCTTTCGTCGACACCGGCAACGCTCTGCCGTCATGGGCCGACGCCGTGATCATGATCGAGAAGGTGCGGCGCCTGGACAATTCAGCGGTGGAAATTTTTGAAGCCGCGGCGCCCTGGCAACATGTCCGGCTGGTCGGCGAAGACGTGGTCGCCACCGAGCTGTTGCTCACCCGATGGCATCGCCTGCGCCCATACGACCTGGGCGCCTTGCTCGCCGCGGGTCATAGACAAGTAAAAGTCCTGGCTCGACCGCGCGTCGCGATCATTCCGACCGGCGACGAGCTCTTAGCTCCGGGTGACGAAGTCCAACCGGGGCGCATCGTTGAATTCAATTCGACAGTTCTGTCCGCGCTCATTGAGGAAGGGGGAGGCGCAGCGCGGGTTTTGCCTAGTGTTGCCGACGATCCCGCGAAGCTCAGGACCGCCTTACGCAGTGCATTACGGGAACACCATCTGGTCGCCATCATCGCGGGCTCTTCCGCAGGCGAGCATGACTTCACCGCCCAGGTGATCGAGGAGGAGGGGGAACTCTTGGTCCACGGCATAGATGTCATGCCGGGTAAACCGGCAATCCTCGGCATCGCCCAAGGCCGGCCGGTTGTGGGCGTGCCGGGTTATCCGGTTTCGGCCATAGTCGTGGCGCGCGAGATCATCGAAGCCGCGCTGGCCAAGTTTTTGGGGCAAGGCTATGTCGCCCGTCCCAGGGTCAAAGCCACGGTGCCGAAAAAAATCGCGTCTCATCTGGGCGTGGAAGAACTGGTCCGGGTGACGCTGGGACGGGTGGAAGACAAATTGGTTGCGGTGCCGCTGCGCCGCGGCGCGGGAGTCATTACCACGATGGTACAGGCCGATGGTTTGATGCGCATCCCAAGTCTCAGTGAAGGCATCAACGCAGGCGAGGAAGTGGAGATTGAGCTACTCAGGCCCGCCGAAGAAATCGAGCGCGCGATCCTCTGCGCCGGCAGCCATGACCTTTCGATTGATATTCTTGGCAACGAGCTCACGCGCCTGCATCCAGGTTTCAAGATCGCCGCCAGCAACGTCGGCAGCATGGGCGCGCTTTTGTCGGTGCAAAGGGGTGAGACTCATGTCGGCGGCACCCACTTGCTCGATCCTGAGACGGGCGATTACAACATTCCCGATATCAAGCGCTTTATTCCCAACACGCCGGTCGTTCTGATACATCTGGTGCGGCGCCAGCAAGGCCTCCTCGTCAGGCAAGGCAACCCAAAAGGCATCGCCGCGCTCGGTGACCTGGCGAGAAATGACGTCA
This sequence comes from Binatia bacterium, assembly GCA_036555515.1. Taxonomy (GTDB): domain Bacteria; phylum Desulfobacterota; class Binatia; order UBA9968; family UBA9968; genus DATACQ01. Next base: position 56,722 of record DATBLC010000151.1, on the reverse strand, counting down.
CTTTCGTAAACCGCCAACCCGGCTCCGGCACCCGCGTGCTGCTGGATTATCAGCTGCAAAACTCGGGGCTCGATGCCCGCGCTATTCGCGGCTACGAGCGCGAGGAGTTTACGCATATGGCCGTCGCGGTGGCGATCGCCAGCGGTTTGGCCGACGTGGGGCTCGGTGTTCGATCCGCGGCTCACGCTCTCGACCTCGATTTCATTGCCATTGGCGAGGAGCAATACGATCTACTATTTCTCCGCTCGTTTTTCGAATCGAACGGCGGGGCGAATTTGATGGACGTTATTGGCTCAGCGGGTTTTCGCCAAGCCGTCGAAACCCTCGGCGGCTACGATGCCAGCCGTTCGGGTGAAATTATCTACCGCCAATAGCCTGCACCACGCGCAGGGGTTCCAAACGTTCAAACTGTTCCAGCCGTTCCAGTCGTCCAAATCAACTCGGATTCCGTAGTTGCAATTGACGTGAGGAGCGAGGCGCAAACCTTCCGTAGGTTCAAATGCCGGATTCCGGATCAATCGGCGCTTCGCAGACGGCTTGAACGTTTTGAACGCTTGAACTATTTGAACCACGTGCGCACGGCATTCTGCGCGGCTTACGCTTCCGTCTGCCGCCGTGCGCACGCGGGGCAAGGGCACAGAGCGCGCAAATAGTCGTAGCTATAGATACCCGTGCTGTGGCCATCATGCCAGCGAAACTCGATGGCATAATTTCCCACTGCTGCGATGCCGGCGAGCTTGGCATCGGGCACGGAGATAAACCGGCGCGTCGCTCCATGCCCCTGGCAAAGGGCGCACGGACAGTAGCCGCGCAGATAAACTTCGCCGTACTCTCCCACATGACCGTCGTCCCAGGTGATCCGCACTATGGCGCTCGCCTTGATATGATTGATCTCAGTGGGATAGTGCGCTTCCATGATACAAATTCTTTATCGAGCTCGAAAAAAGGGTCCGCGTGCTTTGAGAGCACGAGGGCAACTTTTCAACGAAACTAACGGCTCTCCGTTCGCCGTGAGACTCTCGAAAGGTGAACGAACGGTGTTTCACCAACCTTCTAATACTACTTTGTCAGAAATCGGTTCATGGTTCGACTGGCTCACCACTAACGGACGACAACACGATCGTCCTGAGAGCTTGTCGTAGGGCGGACGGCGAAGTTGCGACACAGTAGCACTAATCTTCGCTGAGCCCCGTCAAGCAACCGACCTGCGTGCGGTTGACGAGATATGTGCGCGGCTCGCTTTCGCTGCCGTGGAGCATGGTTGCGTTGGTAACCGGAATGAACATCGTTCTCGCCAGCAGGAGATCATGGATTAACGCGCCTGGAGTCAAATGAATGTTCCCCCTCACCCAGAACGGGCCGACGCCCAGTAAAGCCCGGCTCTGATCTTTCCTGACGTAAAGGTGCTCCAGCCCCGATCTGTCCGCTCTGAACTGCGGGCTCAAATCGGCGATCGCAAAAACCTGATGCATGTAAACTAGATATTCGTCCGCATTGACGCCCATGGCCTTGCCGTGCAGGTCTGTCAGTTGCACTTCGCGCAGCGAAAATATCTCCTCCCCTTCCCGGAGGATCAGATGATTGCTCAGCCTGTCCTGATTGGTGACGAGCATGCCGCGTAGGACGGCTGATTGTAGATAGACCTCCAGAGGCATGGAATAGGTAGCGATGTTATTCTGGGCCAAAGGTGCCTCCACTGCTTCAACAAATAGACGGGCCGCCTATCGCGACCGGCCGATTATCGCACCGGCACGGAACCATAACAACCGCAAATTCAGGGCTGATCTTGATTTCCGGTTGATCAGCCAACCGATAGACTCTCAGATATACCAGAGCTGACTACGAGATGGAAAGATTTGGTGGGCCGCCGGAGACTCGAACTCCGGACCCGCTGATTAAGAGTCAGCTGCTCTACCAACTGAGCTAGCGGCCCGACCGAGAAAAGAATTAAGGATGGAGGAGAAAGAACGAGTCAATTTTCATCCTTCATACATACCCATTCAAAATTGGGGTGAGTGAAGGGATTTGAACCCTCAACCCCTGGAGCCACAGTCCAGTGCTCTAACCGTTGAGCTACACTCACCATATTATTCCAGCGAGCAGTGAGCGGTAAGCAGTCAGCCGTCGCAGAGTTCTCGGTTTCGCCCATCAACTTACTGCTTACTGCTCCCTGCTTACGTATTACGAACATGCTGGCGCGCCAGAAGGGATTCGAACCCCTGACCTACGGCTTAGAAGGCCGTTGCTCTATCCAGCTGAGCTACTGGCGCCGCTAATAAGCTAGCAGTGAGCAGAAAAACGAAATCAGTCATCCCCGCCGCCTTTTGGCTGCTCACCAATCACTGTTCGCTGCTAACTGAAAATCTGGTCGGGGCGAGAAGATTCGAACTTCCGACCCCCTGCGCCCAAGGCAGGTGCGCTACCAGGCTGCGCTACGCCCCGTCAAATGAACTTCGTCATTCTACACGCGAAGGGCATGAAATCAAGGTTTTGCACTCAATTCAACCACCGTGGGTAGCAATTCCGCCAGTTCTTTGAGCGCCTTGCCGCGATGGCTTACGGTCGCTTTAATTTTAGTCTCGATCTCGCCGAAGGTCTTGCCCAAAGGCGGATAGAAAAACAACGGATCGTAACCAAAACCGTTCGCCCCGCTGGGCCTGAACGCGATGCGCCCCTCGCAGGAGGCGCGCACCGTCCAGGTTTTCAATTCGCCGTCGCTAGGATCGCACAATGCCAGAGCGCAGACAAATCGGGCGGTGCGCTTTTCCTCGGGCACGTGGCGCAGTTCGGAAAGCAGCTTTTCATTGTTTTTTGCGTCGTCGCCCTCCTCACCGGCGTAACGCGCGGAATAAATCCCCGGCGCACCATTGAGCGCATCGACTTCCAGACCTGAATCATCGGCCAAGGTGAGCATGCCGCAAAATTGCGCCAAGGTTCGGGCCTTTCTGAGCGCATTTGCCTCGAACGTCGCGCCGTCTTCGACAACGGCGGGATAATTTTCCAAATTTTGCAGCGAGCGGATCTCAATGGGGAATTGTTTGAGATAGGATTCGACTTCGGCGAATTTGCCGGGGTTGGTGGTCGCGACCAGAAGTTGAATCACGACGATCCGCGGTCCACGGCGGCTGAGATAACCTTCTTCTGCGCTTTGAGAAGCTCTTTGATTCCCTGCTGCGCGATCTCGGCCATGCGCTCCATTTGCCTCTTGGTAAAGGGCGCGCTTTCCGCCGTGCCCTGCACCTCGATGAATTTTCCCGACCCGGTCATCACGTAGTTCATATCGACTTCGGCCCGGCTGTCTTCCTCGTAACAGAGGTCCAGGAGAATCTTGCCGCCGACCATACCTATGCTGACGGCGGCGACGGAATCTTTGACAGGATCGACATTGATAACTCCTCGATCGAGCCAACGGCGCGCGGCTTCCACCAGGGCCACGTAGGCGCCGGTGATCGACGCCGTTCGCGTGCCGCCGTCGGCTTGAATGACATCGCAGTCGATCCACACGGTCCGCTCCCCCAGGCTTTTCAAATCGGCGATGGCGCGCAAGCTCCGACCGATGAGCCTTTGAATCTCGTGCGTGCGCCCGCCGACCTTTCCGCGCGCGGACTCGCGCCCGATGCGCACTTGCGATGAGCCGGGCAGCATGCCGTATTCCGCTGTGATCCAACCTTTGCCGCTGTTGCGTAGAAACGGCGGCACGCGCTCTTCGAGCTTCGCCGTGCAGATAACCTTGGTATCGCCCATCTCGATCAAAACCGAGCCGTCGGCCGTCTTGATGTAACTCGGGGTAATCGACAGTGGCCTCAGTTGATTTGGTTTTCGCCCGTCATTTCTCATCAATTATCCGATCCAATTACGGTTCCAAACGTTTCCAATTGTTCCAATCGTTCCAGCCGTTGGACTCGAAAACGTTTCTTGAGTCTATTCCTGCTGCCTAATGCCTCCCGCCTGGGTTTAGCTGTTCAAATGAAAGACGACCATTTTCAGTTCCGACATCTCATTTACCGCGTACTTCGGACCTTCCTTGCCGAAGCCGGAATCTTTCAGCCCGCCATAGGGCATCAAATCGACGCGCCACTGCGATCCCCAGTTGACGTGAAGATTACCGGCTTCCGCCTCCCGCGCAAACTTCATCGCCCATTCGACATTTTCAGTGAAAATCCCTGCGGCCAGACCGTATACGCTGTCGTTCGCCAGCGCGATAGCTTCTTCAATGGTATCAAATGGCGTTACCGCCACCGCCGGCCCAAACAACTCGTCACGGGAAATACGCATATCCGGATCGACGTCCGCAACCACCGCCGGTAGATAAATCGCCCCACGCCGTCCTCCGCCCGCCACCAGACGCGCGCCACCCCCAACGGCTTCATTGATCCATGCGTCGACACGGACGGCTTCGCTTTCCTTCACCATCGGTCCGACTTTGGATTTTTCATCGAGCTGATTGCCGGTGGTCAACGCTTCGACCTTGGGTTTCAACACGCCAAGAAAATCACCGTAAACTTTTTTCGCCGTCAATACCCGCTGCGTGGAGATACAGGTTTGCCCGGCATTGCCGTAACCCGTCATGGCTACGACCGCGGCGACCTTTTCCAAATCGGCATCGGGCATGATGATCACGGGGCTATTGGAACCAAGCTCCATGGTGACTTTCTTAATCCCCGCGGTGCGGCAAATTCGCTCGCCGATTTCGCGGCTGCCGGTGAAAGTAACCTTGCGCACGCGCCGGTCGGCGACCAGAGCGTCGCCGATCTCGCCGCCAGGACCGGTGATGCACTGAATTCCTTCGGGAGGAAGTCCCGCTTCCAACAACACTTCCGTCAACTTGATCGCCGATAGCGGCGTATCAGAAGCCGGCTTGACGATGACCGTGTTTCCCGCCGCCAGCGCCGGTCCCACCTTATGGCAAACCAGATTGAGCGGAAAATTAAACGGCGCAATTGCCGCAACGACGCCACACGGCACGCGCAGCGTAAAGCCGAGTTTCTTGCTTCCCGTAGGGTCCGCGTCCAACGGTACCGTTTCGCCGTGGAGCCGTTTGGCTTCTTCCGCCGATCCCATCATGGTTTCCACCGCACGGTTCGCTTCGCCGCGGCCCTCAGCGATGATTTTCCCTTCTTCTTTAGAAATCATCTGCCCGAACTCGTCGTTGCGCGCCGCCATCAAATCCGCCGCCTTGCGCAGAATCTTCCAGCGCTCATAAGCGGTCAATTTGGCCATTACCTTGGCGCCGCGTTCGGCAAAGGCCAACGCCTTTGCCAAATCGCCCGCATCGGCTTTGGGCACGGTGTCGATTAGCGAATCGTCGAAGGGGTTTCTTACCTCGATCTTTTTAGCCTTATCGAGCCATTCGCCGGCGATAAAGTTTTTCATGACACCAAACCTCCGGTTTGAATTTTAGGCGGTGTAAACAGTTTTCATGGCCATCCTCGCTGTGGGGTCATCTAAGTGCCAGAGCCAAGTCGTAAAGTGAACGCACCAGAAATCTTTGCAGAAAAAGTATCGCAATCCAAACTATGATCGGCGACAGATCAAAGCCGCCGGCCTGGAGCGGCAGCAACCGGCGCGCGCGCTCAAGAACGGGTTCGGTTGCGGCATGAAGAAACCGCACAATCGGATTTGCCGGGTCGGCATTGACCCAAGAAATGACAATACGGCCGAGAAGTATCCACACGTAAGCCCACAGGAGATAGTCCAGCACCTGGGCTAGCGCGGCGAGAAAATTCGAGACGATGAACATCGTTAACCTTCAGCACCGCCCCTCGGACCGAACAGGGCCGTACCGATGCGCACGATGGTCGCGCCCTCCTCGACCGCCACCGTGTAATCATGGGTCATGCCAATGGAGAGTTCTCTCAAATCGACATTGGGAATGCGCTCTTCGCGCAAGCGCGCTCGAAGTTCCCATAATTTGCAAAAATACGGACGAACGTCTTCCGGGTCTTCGCGAAAGGGCGGCACGGCCATCAACCCTTCGATGCTGAGGCTGGAAAGCTCACCCGCCGCGCGCAAGAGATCTCTCACCTTGTCCTCGGCGATACCGGATTTCGACTCCTCGCCTCCGAGTTTGACCTCGACGAGAGCGCGGACCTTCTTGTTTCGCTTGGCTCCTTCCTTGTCGAGCTCGCGCGCCAGCGCGATGTTGTCCAGGGATTGAATCATGTCGAAGACTTCCACAGCGGTTTTGACCTTGTTGCGCTGCAGGTGACCGATCATATGCCATTCGGCGCGTTCGGAAATCTCTTTTTTCTTAGCCTGGGCCTCCTGAACGTAGTTCTCACCGATGAGCTTCACTCCGGCAATGATCGCCGCGCGCATAAGTTCGACGCTCTGGGACTTCGCCGCTCCTAAGAGCTTTATTTCATCCGGATCGCGCCCCGCCTTCGCAGCCGCTTCGCCGATGCGTTGAAGAATCGACCGATAATTTGAAGCGACATCCGCCATAGGAAATGTCTGCTTATCACATCCATTTTCAGATTACACATCGATGGAGCGCCATTTGACGCCGCCCGGTCATCCCTGTAATTAGTTGGAATTATTGCAAACGTCTTTAGAAATGTTACCTGAGGCCAGCATGAGAGCGAGCCCGTAGGCCACAGACGCACGAGCGTACAGGTTACGGCAAGGCCTAACCGTCGAAACAAACACAACCGGCGGTTGGTGCGGGCGGCCCCGTGGTACTAACCTATCGGCTGCCCTTCGATTTAACTCAGGGTGGTGAGCAACTCGTCGAACCACGGTCGGAGGGGTTGGATGTCAACTTACTCAGGATGTTCATATTAGCGCCTAATCATGCGCAAAGGAGAGACCTAAACAATGCCATTTGAATATCTCCCCATCATGGCAGCAAATGCTGCGCCCAAACCGCCGCGCCAACTGGTGGCGCCGTCAAAACCAGCCTGGTGCCCGGTGAAATTACCAGTGAATGAGTCGCGTGTGGCTTTGTTAAGCAGTGCTGCCCTGCGGCTGACGAACCAAGAACCTTTCATTCCGCGGGAAGATTTGAGTTATCGTCGGGTTCCCTCCGACCCCGGCGCCGGCGAGCTTGTTATTGACCATCACTCCGGCATCGGCACGGTGCCGAGACAAGACCCGGAAATGGTTTTTCCGCGCACGGCGTTGGCGGCGTTGGTGCGGAAAGGCGTAGTCGGTAAACTGGCGTCCTTTCACATTTCGGTCATGGGCGGGGTCAGGCGTCAAAAGGAAATTGAAACCGAGCTGGCGCCCGCCATCGCGCAAGACCTGATCAGTGCGCAAGTCGACCTTGCACTGCTCGTTCCCTACTGACCCTTCTGCCACGAGACCGTCGGTCTCATCGCCCATGTCATCGAAAATCAAGGCATTCCGACGCTGCTGGCGGGCACGGCCTACGATATTATCCGGCAAGTCGTCCCGCCACGGGCGGTCTTTGTCGATCATCCGGTGGGCCGCACCTTCGGCCCGCCCCATGAGCGCCGGCGCAATGAAGAGGTATTGGCGCGGGTACTGGCGGAGTTGCCGAACTTCACCCAACCCGGGGAGATTCGCGACCCGGGATTTCAATGGGCAGTCGACGGCAGTCGCGCCTGGGAGAACGAATTGCGCGCGGAAATGTTGCACGACCGTTGACTCCGGTTCATTTTAATAGTTAATTGCCTGCGAGAAAACTCAGCAAAATAGAAGGAGCGAACAATTTGAAAACTCTCGGGAGATTGTGTTGGGCGGTAGTTGCGGGCGTTATATTGGCGCAGCCGGCCAGCGCGGCCGCGCCCTTCTATGACGGCAAGTCAATCAAGCTTATCGTCGGCTTTTCCGCCGGCGGCGGCTTCGACACCTATTCGCGTCTGATTGCCCGTCATATGGGAAGACATATATCGGGCAATCCGAGTATCATAGTCGAAAATATGACTGGCGCAGCCAGCCTTGTGGCGGCCAATCATGTTTACAACGTCGCCAAACCGGATGGGCTGACCATTCTTAACTTTCACGGCAATCAGGTCATCAATCAGGTGATCGGCAAGCCCGGCATCGAATTCGATGCGCGCAAGTTTGAGTACATCGGCATCCCGACCCAGGACAATGTGGCCTGCGCGTTTGCCAAATCGAGCGGCGTTACCACATTTGATGCGCTCAGGAATGCGAAAACACCGGTCAAGATCGGCGGCGTCGCCCCGGGCGACACAACCTACAACACGGCGAAGCTCCTGCAGGCGGCGCTCAAGCTACCGATTCAGCTGGTGGCCGGGTACAAGGGCACCGCAGAAGTGAAGCTCGCGGCCGAGTCGGGCGAGGTTGCCGGCGGTTGTTGGCAGTGGGAATCGATCAAATCGATCTGGCGCCAGGGGCTCGATTCGGGAAACGTCTTCATTGTTTTGCAAGTCAATCCGAAACCGCATCCCGAGCTACCCAAGATACCTAACGCCATCGACTATGCTCCCAATGAAAACAGCAAACAAATCCTTAAGTATGGCGGCCATGATCCGTCGGCGATCACGCGGCCATACGCCCTCGGCCCGGGAACACCAAAGGACCGGGTACAGCTACTCCGCAAGGCGTTCGTGGCAACAATGAAAGATCCGGAGTTTCTCGCCGACGCCAAGAAATCAAGGCTCGACACGCAGCCGCTGACAGGCGAAGAGATTGAAAAGATCGTCGCGCAGCTCTTCAAGATCGATCCGGCGGTCGTTAACCAGTTGAAAGAGATATTGAAATAGACTATCAACTCGCCTACCAACGAGACATTGTCCAAGGAGAAATTATGAAACGCATCTTGTGTCGGCTTGCGATCCTGTCCCTGCTTGTCCATGCGGCGTCGGCCAATGCCCAGGACTCATTCTACAAAGGTAAAACCGTACGAATCATCGTCGGCGCCTCCGCCGGCGGTGGCTACGATACCTACTCGCGAACAATTGCCCGGCATATCGGGAAACATATTCAGGGAAATCCCACGTTTGTCGTGGAGAATATGCCCGGAGCGGGCATGCTCATTGCGGCCAATCATGTTTACAAAATCGCTAAATCTGATGGGCTGACCATTGGTCACTTCATCGGTGGACTTTTCTTACAACAGTTTCTTGGCAAGCCCGGCGTCGAATTCGACGCAGCGAAATTCGAATACATCGGGGTTCCGACCCAGGACAACTATGCCCTCGGTATTTCTAAAAAAACCGGCATCACAAGCATGGAACAATGGCTCGCTTCAAAGACCGTATTGAAATTCGGAGGAGTGGGAATTGGCTCGGCCACCGACGATATCCCCAAAGTACTCATGGCGACCATTGGACTTCCGGTGCAACTCGTCTCCGGTTTCAAAGGTACAGCCGATATCAGGCTAGCCTTTAACAGCGATGAAATTCAAGGCGTGTGCAACGCTTGGGAATCCTTCAGAGCGACCTGGCCTAACGAAGTGAAAAGCGGGGACGTGACGCTGATCTTACAGACCACTGCCAAGTCGCACCCCGAACTTACCAATGTCCCGTTAGCGATTAACTACGCCAAAACCGACGAAGCTCGAAAGCTGATCCGTGCCCTGGTTCACAGCGTAGGACCCGCCGCCCGGCCCTATGTGCTTCCCCCAGGGACCCCGAAGGACCGCGTGATGATGTTGCGCAAGGCATTTATGGACGTCATGAAAGATCCAGAGTTCCTCGCTGATGCCAAGAAGGCCAAACTGGATGTCAACCCACTGGATGGCAATGAGCTTGAGCAAAACGTCAAAGAAATGTTCAATCTTGATCCGACTCTAGTGCCGAAGGCCAAGGAGATCTTAAAGTAACAGTCTCGCGAGACTCTTATTGTGAACGCAAGACTGTGTGAAAACTCATTTGGAGCCCTTCAACCCCGTCGAGGGGCCTCGGGGCCCCTCGACACCTCTAAGTCCTGAATGAGCATTCATTTGCTCATGGGTTGCACATTCGTAAAGCCCCGGCGCAGCCTGGGCTCTCCGACGCTCACGGCGACTTGGTTCCATTCCCGTACGAACGGAAACGGAGCGAAGGCACTTATATTCTCATCTACGAGGCGTCTCCGGCTATCAACTAACTCGCTCCAAGCGAGTTCGAGGCGTACTTTGCTATTGACCAAGTCCCTGACCAGATTGAACTCCTCGGTCTCCCGATTGGCCTTCTCCGTGGCCGCAATATCCGCTGCGGTCGCGTCGGTGAGATCGTGTTTTGCAACTATCCGCGCCGACGCTGGCGGCGCGAGGTTCGACAGCACGGTCCTGCCGGTGCCATCTGTGTATATATGATAATCCGCCGCGCCCGCCGTTCCGGCAAGAAAAAGAACAATCGCGGCTGTTAACAATGTTTTCATAGTCTCCTCCTTGTTCTTGGGTGCGACAAACCGCACCGAGTTTTCCGGTCCAGGCATTCAAGCCGTTTTCAACGGCGCGCAGACGATAGGACTCCTGGTTCAAAGCTCAACGTTCAAAGTGGTGCGTGTACGGTTTATGACATCAGAAAACCCTGAACATTGAACTTTGAACCGCACACGCGTTCTGCTCACCCCTTCCTATCAGCCGAACACCCATCGAGACAAGAAGGTGCGGTCAACGGTGCCTAGGGCGGGCGGTTAGCAAGGTCCGTATTGGGCGCAGGATAACAACGCAGAAACTGGATGAGTTGAGTGGTGGAGTAACAACGTGACACGTTTGCAGTCCGTTACGCCAATGCTCCAGCACTCCATTCTCCCAGTATCTCAGAAGCCGCAATCCGCCGGTGTGACGTCGAGGGTCGCGATGTGGTTTTTGTCCTTGTCAAAGTATGAGTAGCGCAGGGTCACGCCCTTTTTTAAGAACTCCTCTCTTGTTTCAGGGCGATCACAGGCTGTCTTGACAAGTCGGGGCTTGGCTGTGGCGGCGAATTTTTGATGGTCAACTCGGTTGACTGCTATTTCTACGAGACGATACTTGTAAATGAACATCCCGGGCGCGGCTTCGGTCACCATCAGCTCGGTCTTTTCGTCCAGTTGAGCCGGCAAGGAGCGATTTAATCCCGCCGCCTCTTGGCGCAGGTATTCGATTGAGCCGGGCACGGCGGCGGGTTTGAAATATGCCGGAAGGATCCACCAAACGAGATATCCTACCGCCAGTCCAGCGCATATCCATACGGTCGCTCGCGCAACACGAGTCTTATTCATAAGGGCGGCTCAGCGCGCAAAAAGATCAAAACGTTCAAGACGTTTTGAACGATCGAAACATTTGACCGGATTGAATTCCTCTGGGTCATTTTCCCATCACAACCGCAGTTTTGGATCGAGAGCGTCGCGCAGCGAATCGCCGAAAAGATTGAAAGCGAAGACCGACAGACTAATGGCTATGCCCGGATAAATAGCCATCCAAGGGGCGCGCTCGGCAAACTCCACCGCGGCACCGCGCAGCATCAGGCCCCATGTCGCTTGTGGCTCCGCGACGCCGAGACCAAGAAAGGAAAGCGAAGCCTCTAGCAAAATCGCCTGGCCTAGGAACGCGGTGAGTAGAATGAGATAGGGCGCCATGACGTTGGGCAGCATGTGGCGAAAGATAATCCGTGCGTGGCCTGTGCCGAGGGCGCGCGACGCTTCTACAAACGGAGTCTCGCGCAATGACAGCGCGCTGCTGCGCAAGACGAGGGCGCAACGCGGCACCATCGGCACCATGATCGCTAGAATCACGTTTTCGGTCCCGGTTCCCAGCACCGCGACGACCACGAGAGCTAACACGATGAGCGGAAAAGAAAGGAGTATATCCATTAAGCGTTGAAATAGGAGATCGACCCGACCGCCGAAATAAGCGCTCCCGACCCCTAGGATCGCGCCGAGGCTCGCGCCCAGAATAGATGACGAGAATCCCACCCACAGGGCCGTGCGAGAGCCATAAAGGATGCGCGTCAGGACATCCCGGCCAAAGGAATCGGTGCCGAACCAATGGACCGAGCTTGGAGCCTGGAGCATGGCAGCGTAATTCGTCGCCAACGGATTGTAGGGTGCGATCAGGCCGGCCAGAAGGGCAGTTAATATCATGATCAAAATGATCAGCCCCCCCACGGCTCCGAGGGGTCGCTGGCGCGCAAAGCGGAGGGACGCCTCGATCCACCGACCCAGGCGCGACGGAGCGAATTGGAGATTTGCGCTTGTCATCCCGCGCTTCGTTCAAGCAGTTAAACCGTTCAAGCAGTTCAAGCCTTTATCACGTAAACGGTTTGAACGATTTGAACAGTTTGAACTCCTCTTCTCCCCTCTTTATCTCTGTTTCTATCTGACTTACTGATACCGGATGCGCGGATCCAGCCGGGCATAGAGGAGATCGACCACGAAATTCACGAAAATAAATACAAAGGAGACCAACAGGACCAAGGCCTGAGTCATGGTGTAGTCGCGCCGAGTAATGGACTCCACAAAGAGCATGCCGATGCCGTTGAGATTAAAAACTTGTTCCGTCACGACCAACCCGCCGATTAGAAAGGCAAACTCGAGTCCGATAACGGTGATGATAGGGAGAAGCGCGTTTGTCAGCGCGTGGCGGACGAGGATCGCTCGCTCTTCGAGACCTTTGGCGCGCGCGGTTCGGATATAGTCTTCTCGCAGGACTTCTAGGACGGCGGAGCGTGTCATTCGCGTCGCCACAGCAGAATAGCGATAACCCACCGCCAGCGCTGGCCAGAGGATCTGCATCAGATTCGCCCCCGGATCGACCCAGAATGATGTGAAGGTCAGCGGCGGTAGCCACTTAAAAATGATGAGAAAGCCAAGGATGATAATGATCCCCAGCCAGAAGGAGGGCATCGCCAGACCTGCGATGGAAAAGACCCGAATGATGTAATCGACCCAAGTATCCTGTTTGAAAGCAGCGATAGTTCCCAAGGGAACGGATAAAACAACCGCCACCAGCGTGGCCATAAGAGCGAGCTCTAAACTCAGCTCAAGGCGGATCCAGATCTCATAGGTAATCGGGCGGCCCGTCCACATCGAGTTGCCGAAATCGAACCTGACAATCCCCCACATCCAACTCAGGAATTGCTGCCAGAGCGGCTTGTCCAGACCTAGTTGGGCGCGCTCCGCCTCAATGGCCTCCTTCGGCGCGAAGGCTCCACTCCCGGCATATTTGAGCTCTACGATATCCCCCGGAGCCACTCGAAGCATCAAAAAGACCAGCACCGCAACCCCAAGAAGGGTTGGGATCATTAACAGCAGACGCTTCAGTATGTAGCGGCCCATAAAGTTCGTATGGCGTCAGGAGTGAGGGGATTTGCCTACGCTTTACCCGCTTACGCCTTACGCTTTACTGCGCTAGCCACATGTCCCTGAGGTCCTGGTTTAGATAATGGCTGGGCGTGATCTTCCACCCTTTGACTTTGGCCCAATGGGGGATTATCCGCTGCCACCACAAGACGTGAAACCAATAGGCCTGTTCATCCAGGGCCCGCTTCTCAAACTGCCGCAGGAACTTAAGTCGCTCTTTGATGTTCGTCGCCCGACTCTGTTTTTCGTAGAGGTCATCCAAGACGCTGTCCTTGTACCTGGCATAATTAAGGGGACTCTTGTCGCTGCTCAGAAACTTTAAAAGCTGCAGATCTGGCTCATCCATGAAATCGCAGTTGAAGTCGATGCCGGTCTCGAAGTTCCCCTGGCGAAAGTCGCTGAAGTAAGGGCCGCCTTCTTGGGGCATGTGGGTAACATTCAGTCCAATCTGGCGCCACTGGTCGATGACAAAAACTCCCGTAACTTCGTAAGGCTCCCTGACATTGCGGTTCTTTAACGTGAACGAAAATCCCTCCGGGACCCCGGCCTCTTTGAGCAAGCGCCGGGCCTCCGTTCGCGCCGTCTCGATATTCTTGCCGAAGCCGACCAGCTTGGTGAGCTCGGCCTCAGGCGTGGCAAACTGCGATCCGGGCCGGAAGACACCGCCCACAAACTTCATAAGCGAGATCTGGGATAGGGCCTTCGACGCTTCCCAACGATCAATCGCAAGGCTGAGAGCGCGGCGAACCCTGGGGTCATTGAAGGGTTTCTTCTCGTTGTTGATCGTAACCGCCAAGTTACAAATCCAGGGGCTTTCCTGAACCACAACCTGGTCGCCTAGGGCCTTGACGATATCGCCCCGGGCCGCGGGACTGAAGCCGCGGAACTCGATTAGCGCCTGCCCGCTGCGAATCGCAGCAACGCGGGGGGACGTGTCCCGAATGAAGACAGCCTTATAACCATCGAGGTACGGTCGATCCTTCATAAAATAGTTCGGATTTTTCTTCCCTACCCAATGCGAGCCGGGCACATACTCGACGAAGCTGAAAGGGCCAGAGCCCATGATATTTTTCTCATACCAGCGCGGCTCTTTGGCAAGAATGTCCGCCTTGTAGATGAAGTTCCACGGCGAGGCCAGATTTGCGAGGAACGAGGCGGATAAATGCTTGAGCTGGAAGACTACTGTATAGGCGTCCGGCGCCTCGATCTTTTTTACCAGGTCATAGGAAGCTTGGCGCGCGCTGGCCACACCTTGGGGCGGGAAAATTATCTTGTCGTACGTCGCCTTGACGTCCCTGGCCGTCAACTCGTTGCCATCATGAAACTTGATTCCCTTGCGAATCTTGAACGTGTAGGTCAGCGCGTCTTTTGAAATTTGCCAGCTCTCGGCTACGTCGCCGACGATCTTCGGATAGTTTTGCGGATCGAAACGCAAGAGCGTGCTGTAGTGGGGCGCAATTGGATGCAGCATCGCAAAGGTGGTTTCCCGGTGCCCATCATAGGAGGGCGGCGTTTCTCCCACGGCAAAGACCAACTCGCCTCCCGCACGGGGAGTCTCTACCTGTGCAGCGATAAGCGGTAGACCAAAGAGCAGCAGCAGGATGCTGCTAACTCCAGTAACCGATGCCTTTATACTTTTCTTTGTCAAGTGTTCCATACGAGCTCCCGTCAATTTCGAAATGTCGTCGCTGGAGTTTGGCGCCCGGCTTTAGAGTACTACAGCTATGTCAAATGTCATTCCTGTGTCAAATGAATTTAGCGCTGAGCTCGCCGACTTTACCCTTGGAATTGGATTGAGTCTTTGCAAATCCCGGTTCAGTCGCGTTAGCGCCGCAGGATCATGACTCCGAGCACTGTGACCAGATAGCCGAGAAACAGCCAGAACTGGATGTCCTCGTCAAGGCTGTGCGAGATCTTCACGCCGAGTGGCGAGCCGATGAGCGCCCCCATCGAGAGTCCGGCGAAGGCGGGAAGATAGAGATATCCGATGGCGGCCGAGGGAAGGCCAGTTTCGTTCAACCCACCAGCCACGTACCCGGCCCCCGCACCAATGCCGATAGCCGCTGAAAGACCGGCAGCGATGGCCGATGCAAGTTGGATCCGGTACCGCGCGGCGCGAAGGTACGGCACGATGATGATGGCTGCTCCGGCCCCGAGCAGAGCACCGCACACACCCGTGACGAGTCCGTAGATCCACAGGGACGCGCCAGGAGGTAAGGTGGGGGGCGTCTCGATCATCTCGGAATCAGCGGCCCTCACCGCGGCTCCGTATCGACGATGCAACGCTCGTGTGATGGTATAGCTCACGAACCCAATGAAGAATATGCGAAGGGCCGCGCCAGGCAGGAGATCAGCACAGATCGCGGCCAGAACGGCTCCGATAACGACCCGGGGCGCAAGGCGCCGGAACAGCCCCCAGTCCAGATCGCCACGACGATGACGGAGCACCGTGGTGTAGAGCGCCGTAAGGACCATGACGACGAGCGAAGTTCCGATCGCGAGGTGCATGACATATTTATCCAAGACCCCCTCAAGAGGCAGCGCGAACGCCAGCGCCGGCACGATCGTTAATCCGCCGCCCAGTCCGAACAATCCCGACACCAGGCCAGCGGCAACGCCAGCGACAAGATAGATCAAAATGACCTCCATCGTCACAATCGCCGCGCCAGTCTAGCGCACGATCCAGCGCGCTCAAAAATTTCCTCCAACACAGGCGTTGACGCGGCTTCGGCCTGCGAGCAGATAGTTTTCAGGGTCACGACAGAAATATTTGCCTGGCATAGCCTGGCATGCATATTGATTCACCGCCCATCAAGGGAGATGAGATACCAGTTATTGCCTCCGACAGGCCTTGAGACGATGATTTTAGCTTTGGCTACTCTGTGAACCTTTTCAAAATCTCGTTCTTTGACCAAGAGATAGCTGTCTGAATGCTGCGAAAGCAAGCCTTCTAATTGCGGTTGCGTGGCTACAACAGGGATTATTTCTCGCTCTGTGTAAAAGTTAAAATCGTTCATCGTGTCGGCGTAGACATAGAGAGTCGCGGTCACCGGCACGATTCTTTTGAGTTCAATTGAAAATGGCCGGCGCGATTTGAATACCTCTATATAGGGAAATATCCACAACACCGCACACAGGAGTGTCGAAGTCATCATCAGCGTTGTCGCCGCGACGACTTTCAACGGCTCCTCGCGCAAAACATAACGCGCCGCAAAGCCCCCGCCAGCAGCCAGCACAGCGGCAACCGGTAGGCTTATCCAGAAGACATCCCGGCGCAAGACCCATGCGGCCGCCGGTAATCCCAAGCCCGCCACTACGATCGAAGTGAAAAAAAATAGCGATAGCCAACGATAGAGCGCGCTTTGGGGCAAACGTCCCGCATCGATATCGTCGATATAATGGGCGATGAATATGGCGATAGTCGGCAAAAGCGGCATTAGATAGAGGTCTCGTTTAGTGTCGGACGCGCTGAAGAAGAGAAAGACGACGACAAACCATAGAATGACGAAAATTTTCGCCGGCTCGTCCATGAGACCGCGAACTCGACGGCAGGCGCAAAGCGCCGGAATGGCGAATATCGTCCAGGGTAAAAGATCCACCGGCAAGGTCGTAAAGTAATAAAAAACTGGCTGGCGATGTCCCGCGCCGGCGGTGTAGCGCTGGATATGATGCACATTGACAAAGTCCGCCAGCCACCGGTTCTCAGTGGCGGCGTTCACCAGCACTACCCATGGGGCGACGACGATCAGAAAGATCGGAATTCCCAAATGCAGCTTCGCGGCGCCGAGCATGCGCCAATCGCGCCGCGCGATCATGAAACTGACCAGCAACAACGCCGGCAGCACGACGCCGATCAAACCCTTGGCAAGGGTCGCGAGTCCCATGAAAACGTAGGCCAAAAGGATCGCATTGGGACTTCCCTTTCGCAACAAAGCGCGCGCCGCATAATAAACCGACAGGAGAAAGAAAAAGCAGAAGAGAGCGTCGATATGAGCCCAGCGCGCTTCCCAAATCACGCGCACGCTGCTCGCGAGCATCGCCGCGGCGAGCAGCCCGATGCGCGCGCTGAAAAAATCCCGGCCGACGAAATAGGTCGTGAGAACAAACCCAACGCCGCCGAATGCGGCGGGTAACCTGACCGTCCACTCGTTTACCGCACCGGCGATTTTGGCCGCGATCAGCACCAGCCAAAAATAAAGAATCGGCTTATCGGTGTACAGATCGCCGTTTACCATGGGGATGATCCATTCCCCTTTGATAAACATGACGCGGGCAATCTCGGCGTAGCGAGGCTCTACGGGCGCCCAGAAGTCGCGCCCGCCCAAGCCGGGAAAGAAAAGCAAGACGCAGAGAAGCGATAGATAGAATGGGTAATATCGTTGTTCGCTCAAGTAAGCGGGCCTCTGGTCGATGGAGCCGTCAAAGTTTTGGAGCGCGGAAGCAAACGAATTCTGTCCCCTGCGCCGGAGCAGGACCGATCCTTCGGGAATGCACGAAACAACATCACCTCGCCAACGATTTCTCGCCTGCCAATCGGATATTCAGAGATTGCACAAAAAAAGGGAGAGAAGCAAAGCTCCTCTCCCTTTGAGATCCGTCGAGAACGACGGGCTAGAACGTGTAAAGCAGCTGCGCGCCCAGGGTGGTTTGGTTGCTGTCGGCGTTGCTTGATCCCTTCTTGTATACGCCGTGATTGGCCCAATCCTGGCGAAATTCCAAACGGCCTATGAGCATCTTGGTAAACTTGTAGCTGCCGGTAACGGTGATTTCAGCCAAAGTGGCATTGGTCACCGTGTTCACCGCGCTCAGGCCAAAGGTTCTTGCCGCTTGATTGTCGAAAAACACCTCACCGCGCAGCGCCGTGGCAAAGCGCTCCGTCCAACCATAGGATGCGATGGCCGCCAAGGCATGCCAATATGAATCCTGCGGCCGGGTCGGTGTGAGCGCTTGATCTTCGACTCCGAGGGTGTATTCCAACAGCAGGGTCAACGGATCCGCCGGTTTGATAGTCGCCACCGTGCTCCATGTCACCCTCGGCCGCCCGTCATTATGGGTCTGTTCGGGTCCGTAAATAATGTTACTCGCCAGAGCGAATGAATCCATGGGCGTGAAATTGACGCCGCCGATTACGGAAGGAGCGCTATTGTTGTCGCGCGGGTTGTCCCAACCCGTAGTTAACCCCGCGCTGGCCGTCAGCGTCTTGGCAAATGGGTAACTGAACATCATACCTAGATGCCTGATCGGGATGCCGAAGTTAAACGCGAATGAGCGCGAGATATTATCATTATAAGCGCCCGGCGCATTGAGAATCTCGGTACCCAGCGGAGTAACGAACAGGCCGCCTTTGACGCCAATCCCCTCGCCGATGGGGATCGTCGTCGTGAGAAACGCCTCGCGCAACTCCACCGACGGCTCTTTGTGCAAAGTTTTGCCCCACAGAGTTGCCTCGCGGAGCAACTCGCCATATCGCCCGAAGTCGCCGGAGATACGGAAGCCAACTCCCCAGTCCTTTTCCGGCTTGTCCACCATGAGATGAAAGTTATTGAAGACGATCTTATTGTGGTCCTTGTCAAAATATCTGCCGCTGATGTTCGACGGGTTGTTTGGATGATTGGAACTCCATGTATAACTGCTGTCCAGGTAGCCGCCGATGCTTATGCCCAACGCTTTCTCTAGAGCGCCTTTGCCGTCGCCGATGGCCTTGTCCAACAGGCCGACGCTGCCGTCTAAACCGAGCCAACCCGGTGCCAAAGGCTTTTCTTCCTCAGCAGCGCGCGCCGACTGCGGCACGAACGCAAGCACCATCAAGAAAACCAGCGACCGCACGTTCCAAAGTGCCATCTTAGACCTCCAACACCGCAAAAATTTTGAGTTAGCGCAACTTTATAGCTTAGAATGCGTGGCAAAACAACGCAATCCAAATGCCAGGCCAACGACTCTCATAATGGCGTCCAAGCAGCTATAAACATAGTGAATTTTTTTTCAGCCAAATTGTTCCATGATAATCATTGCCGATCGAATGAGCAGCGTGATTGGTTTTTGAGCAGTTTTGCCCCTCGAAAAGCTTGCGCCGCTCCATCAACAAGCGCTTCGGCTGCCCACGGTATGACGAAATAACCCATCACGCTTGCGCCTGCCGCGTATCACGCTCGCGCTTCTTCGTGCGCTTGATGCGCCGGATGAACTCTGAAAGAAATCTCTCTCCGTAGTATTTCGACGTTGGCGCGTGATTCAGCGTATCGACCAAAATCTTTTCCGGCGACACATAGGGGGCGGACGCAAGATCCTTGGATCGTTCACCAATCCAGCGCTCGATCATGCGCGGCGTTATTTCCAGATGAAACTGGAGACCATAGATTATCTTGCCTAAACGAAACGCCTGGGTTTTGTAATGGGTTGAAGAAGCAAGGCTAACCGCCCTCTCCGGTAGATCGAAGCCATCACCATGCCATTGAAATACCGTGGCGCTTTCCGGCAGATAACCGAGTAAAGAATCGACCTGGCCGTGCGGCGTGATCGAAATCTGACTCCAGCCGATCTCTTTGACTGATCCATGATAAGTGCGCGCCCCCAGAGTAGCCGCGATCAGTTGCGCGCCTACGCAAATCCCCAGGATCGGGACCGATTCATCGATGGCCGCGCGAATGATTCTTTTTTCCCAGCGAAGAAACGGGAATCTTTCCTCGTCCGCGATACCCATCGGGCCGCCAAGGATGATGAGAGCCGCGACATGCCGCCAATCCTCGGCGGGCATTTCGCCATGGAATAGTCGAATGGTGCGATACGTTGCTCCTTCTTTGTCCAATACTTCGGCGAAGAATCCCAGGTCCTCGAAGGGGTCGTGTTGGAACACCAAGACCTCTTCCATTTGAACCCTCCACCCTCACCCCACCGCTCACCTATTAGAGCGACATGAGGTGAGGGCAAACCGATTAATGCAGTCACAATCGGAATCATGGCAGACTTAAGAGATCGTACCCTTGGAAAGCTCGGTAGCGGGGTACCCTGCCGACGCTCCACTCGTCTTCCCAGTGCCGCCGCCAACTATAGTTGAGCCCCTTGTCGTCACCGAAACGAAGTCCGGGTAGGCGATATTTCCATGTTCGCCGATGTCGAGCCCTTCCAGCTCCTCTTCAACCGACACTCGAATCCCGACGGTGGCCTTGATGATCTTCCAAAAGATCATCGATGTGGTGAACACGAACACTCCCACGCCAATTACCGCCGCAAGCTGGGCAAACAATAGTTTCGTACCGCCGCCGAAAAACAGACCGTTACCCGTGGTGTTCGGAGTGAACTGATCCTGAGCGAAAAGGCCCACGCAGATCGTTCCAAAAATTCCACAAACCAGATGCACCGAGGTGGCGCCAACCGGATCGTCTATCTTTATCTTGTCGAAAAAAAGTACCGATAGAACTACCAACACACCCGCGATCAAACCAATGATCAACGAACTGGGAATGCTGACAAAGGCGCAAGGCGCCGTGATCGCCACAAGCCCCGCTAAAGAACCGTTGAGAATCATGGTCAGATCGGGCTTGCCCAAAAGCAGCCACGCGGTAAGAGACGCCGAGATCGCCGCGGCGGCCGCAGCCGTGTTCGTCGCCACTGCGATGCGGCCGATCGCCCCGGCATCCGCCGCCATGGTGCTTCCCGGATTGAACCCAAACCAGCCAAACCAAAGCACAAAGACCCCGATGGTCGCCAAAGCAATACTATGTCCGGGTAGTGGTAAGACCTTGCCGTCCTTACTGTACTTGCCAAGCCGCGGCCCAAGCACCATCGCTCCCGTCAATGCCGCCCATCCACCAACCGAGTGCACAACCGTGGAGCCGGCAAAATCGAACATGCCAAGCTTTGCCGCCCAACCACCCCCCCAGATCCAATGGCCCACCACTGGATAGATGATCCCAACCATCAAGAAACTAAAAATGTAGAACGAGCCGAATTTGATTCTTTCAGCCACCGCGCCCGACACAATCGTCGCCGCCGTGCCGGCAAATACAAGTTGGAAAAAGAATTTGGTCCAGAGCGGAACTCCCGTCCAGTTAATCGACGAATAGACGCCTTTATAAGCATCACCCATCGCCGGACTGTTATCCGCTCCGCCGACGAACCACAGCCCTTGCGTGCCAAAAAATGGATTGCCGTCGCCAAACATCAGCCCCCAGCCCAAAACCAAAAACGCTATGGACGCCGCCGCGAACACGACAAAATTTTTGGCGAGAATCGTCACCGTATTCTTGGCCCGACATAGACCCGACTCGACACTGGCAAAACCCAGGTTCATGAAAAACACCAGCATCCCCGCTATCAACGTCCACATCGTGTCCATCGCCACCTTCGCCCCGCCAATTTGCTCTAAAAGCCCTTGGGTAAACTGGGCTGGCGCTGCACCCGGGTCCTCCTTCTTCGCCTCGGCTGCGGGCGCGTCAGGCGCTGCCATCTTCGTCGCCTCAGCTGGCGCCGCTGCCTCCTGCGCGTAGGACGCGCCAAGTACAAAGTACCCTAACGTCACGGCGAGTGACGCAAAGACAAAAAGCTGCTTCGCATAATTCATTTTATTTTCCTCCTCGGCATGAGTTTGCTGCCTTAAATCGCATCTTCTCCTTTTTCCCCCGTGCGGATGCGAATGACTTCTTCTACCGGCGTGACAAAAATCTTCCCGTCTCCGATCTTGCCGGTTTTAGCGCTGTCGGTGATAATCTGGACGACTTTCGCCGCACTTTCGTCCGGGACAAGGATTTGAATCTTCACCTTCGGCAAGAAATCGACGGAATACTCGGCGCCGCGGTACAGCTCCGTGTGTCCCTTCTGGCGGCCGAAGCCTTTGACTTCTTCCACCGTCATCCCCTGGATACCGGCTTTGGTGAGCGCCTCCTTCACTTCTTCCAATTTGAAAGGCTTTACGATCGCCTCGACCATCTTCATAAAAGCTCCTTTGTTTTTGACGCCGCCGACAAAACTGCGCCGAACGTTTATGCTCTGAAACCCCTAGAGCAACCGGGGTGCCAAAACTTTGCAGCGCCCGCCAAAGAAAGATTGATAGTGAATTTATTTGGAATTCTTCACCGCGCCGGGCGGCGGACGGATGCGATAAAGAAACCGTATCTGCCTAGCAATTAATCGCCCCGCTTAGTTTCTAAGCAGGCAGGAAAAACCCGCTACGGACGCTCTTCCACCAAGCGGTTGAGGTTTCGCCTGCAACCCCGGTCGAGATGAATCCGCCGACGTTTACGCCACGACTGTCTCTTGCTAAGAGTAACTGATGGATCGGTATCTCCAGCTTCTCTGGCTTATTCCGATGGGTTTTCTGGCCGGCGGCTACGGCGCTCTGATCGGAGCCGGCGGCGGTTTTGTTATCGCCCCCGCGCTGCTGCTCATTTATCCTGGCGAGGCGCCGGAGACGATCACGAGCATCTCGCTGGCTGCGGTTTTCTTCAACGCGCTTTCGGGAACCTTCGCCTACACGAGATCGAAAAGAATCGATTATAAATCGGGCGCGATCTTTGCGACCGCGACCATACCCGGCGCCATAGTCGGCGCCCTCGCAACCACGTCCGTGAGCCGAGCCAAATTTAACCTGGTCTTCGGTGTTCTATTAGTTGCGGTGGCGATTTTTTTAGCGCTTAATCCAGGCAAGAAGGTCGCGGCGCGGGTTGCGCAAGCAAATCTCGATGCACCGAGAATGTCAAAACCAAGCCCTCGAACTTTGCTCGCCGGCGTGGCACTGAGCATGATCTTTGGCTTTATTTCCAGCTTCTTCGGCATTGGCGGAGGATTTCTCTACGTGCCCGCGCTTGTCTATCTCTTGCATTTCCCTGTGCATATCGCCACCGCGACGTCCTTGTTTATCCTAACCATCACCGCGTTCGCCGGCAGCGCGACTCACGTCGCCGCAGGCCTGTTTCACCACGGCGTTCGCCGCGCCATCGCGCTCTCCATCGGCGCCATCCTTGGCGCCCAAGTCGGCGCCTGGCTATCGCATCGATTCCACGGCGACTGGATTATTCGCGGTCTCGCCCTGGCGCTGGGACTGGCAGGGCTGCGCCTTCTTATAGTGTAGTTAGCGGTTTCCGAATAATTTCGACCGCGAGAAGATTATCTTTCGTGAGGGGCGGCGGATCATAGTCAACAGCGGAAAACTTGGTAAAATCTTAACAAGCTCGGCTGATGATTGATCGCAGAGATCAATTATCTGGTGAGATCATAATCGATCATAAATCGTTATCTCAGCGGTCAACGGTAACTCGGCGCTGACTACGAAATTGTCCCCCTGCCGTGAAGTTTAAGTTCTATCTGGCGGTAATCTGCGGTGCTTTAGCGCCGGCAACTCGCCGCGCACTTTGGCGAGATAATCCAGATCGATTTCGGCCGCGATCACTCCCGGTTTATCGGGCAGCTCTGCGATGACCTTTCCCCACGGATCGACGATCATCGAATGACCATGGGTTTCGAAACTCTTAGGGCTTTTGCCATATTGATCCGGCGCGATGATGTAAACTTGATTTTCAATCGCCCGCGCGCGCAGAAGCGCTTCCCAATGAGCCTGCCCCGTGTAAGCGGTAAACGCGGAAGGGACGAAAATAACTTGCGCGCCCTGCGACGTTAACGCGCGATAGAGTTCGGGAAAGCGAAGGTCATAACAAATCGTCAGGCCCATCGGGCAGAGTTCCGTGTCCGCTACCACGACGCCGTCGCCGTATTCGCGCGTAGCCGACTCTCTCAACGTTGTCCCATTGGCTAAATCCACGTCGAAAAGATGGATCTTGCGGTAGCTCGCGAGCAGTTTGCCGGCTGGATCGAACAGCAAGCTGGTATTGTAGGCTTTGTCGCTTCCGGGAATTTGCTCGAGGATTGAGCCGCCGAGGAGATAGATTTTCAATTGACGCGCCAAGGACGAGAGTCGCTCCGACGACGGTCCCCAAATGGTTTCCGCCGAATATCGCTCTTCATTTTTATTGCCCCGCCAAATAAATACTTCCGGTAGTACAACAAGCCGCGCCCCGTTGGACGCGGCTTGGCGGATCCAGCCTTCGGCCTCAGCCAGATTCGCCGCCTTATCATCCGATGCGACCATTTGAACGGCGGCAGCAGTAAACTTCATTTTCTCCAACCTTGAACTTTGAATGCTGAACCGCGAACGGTTTTTCTCACCGGTTCATAAACACTGGGCAAGCGGCGTTGCGCATTACGTATTCCGTCGTACTGCCGAGAACCATCTCGATAATGCGGCGATGGCCATAGGCACCGATAAAAAGAAGGTCATGGCCGAAGTTCGTCAGATACTCGATGATTTTTTGCTCCGGGTAGCCGCGCACGCGCTCGTAGCGTGTTTCGACCGCATAGGAGCCCAGATAGGCCTTGGCCTGGTGCTGAATGCCTTCGGCCATTTTCTCTTCGCGCGCTATGGTCAACACGGTGAGCGGCAAACCCAATCTAGCACAGAATTCCGCCGCGGACTCCATGGCCGAACTGGCGCGCTGGCTACCATCATAAGCCAGCAAAGGCCGCTCGATGACTTTGAATTTTTTCGTCGAGACAAAGACCGGTCGGGGACATTTTCGGGCAATCGTTTCCGCAGTACTGCCTAACAGACCAGTCGAAAACTCCTCGTTAATTCCACGATGGCCCACGACCACTAGGTCGGCGACCTTCGAGCGCTCGCAGATCTCGTTGGCGATAAGTCCCATATCGAGAAACGTTTGGTGCCTTATCCCCTTTTCGCGGCAGCTCTCGGCGAAGGACTCGAGAATGCCTTTGCCGCGCTCCTCCAAAATCTCTCTCATCTTAGTGGTGAAATCCAGATAAGGTTCAAACCCAAGCGAACCGGAGACATCGTGAAAAAAAGTTCCTTCGATGGAAATGGTGTCGATGACATGTTGGCCGAAAAGCGTGCCGTCAAATTTGCCGGCCAGCCATTGGGCATACTCAAGGGCCGCTCGGGAATGCTCTGAACCGTCAAGCGGAACCAAAATGTTTTTTATCATTCTTTCCTCCGCTGTTTTCTGCCCCCCAACTCAACTCGATAATCCCGCGAGCAGATCGCGCACGACGTCAACGGCTTGGCTCGCCCGCTACGATAACAAGCCGCGGTCAATTTGCAAGCAATTCTCCCCAAGGGTGATTTACAACGGCCGAACTTTGGGTGATAATGAGACTCAATCCTTCGAGAGATTGAGCGATGGCACAAGCGAAAAACAGACAAGAGGCGCGGCTGCAAGCTTTGATCAGAGCCGCCAGAGAAAAAAACATCGAAGTGCGCGCGGAAAAGCTTTTGCGAGAAGTCGGCTACCGGGTCCACAGCGGCCGCTGTCGGGTCATGGGGCGGGAAATCTTCCTGATAGACCGCGACGCGCCGATAACCGATCAGATCGAATTTCTGTCATCCGCTCTCGCGGAAGACGCCGAATTAGTCGAGACGGCCTAACGCCCATTAAAAGGATGAAAGAAGAGGGTTGAAGGATTGAAGTAAATGCCGACTCGATACTTCTAACTTCCCAATCTTCCTTCATTCTTCCGCGTTCATACGTCACCCTGAGTAACGTTAGTGCACGCGGAGTTTTTTAGCGGCCTCGATCCCTAGAGAGAACTGCTCTTCGCCTACTTTTAATGTCATCATCCCCAGCGATGGCGCCACATCGATGACGTGAACCTTGGTACCGGGGCGCAGTCCGTGCTCTTGCAGATAGCCAAGCAAGCGCACGTCCCGCTCGCCGCCCTCGGTTATGTGATCGAGTTCGACCCTTTGTCCATCAACTGCTTCGTTCAGCGGTATTGTTTTCTGTGCCGGACTCGAACTCGCTCCGGGAATCAGATTGCCGTGCGGACAAGTCGTCGGATGACTGAGCAACTTCGCCAGCCGCTCCTCCACTTCCTGCGAAATCGCATGCTCCAAGCGGTGCGCCTCTTGATGGGCTTTGACCCAGTCCAGGCCCAGTAGATCGGTAAGAAAGCGCTCCGTCAGAAAGTGCCGGCGGACGATGTTTTCCGCCACTTTCTTGCCGTCGCCGGTCAAGTGAATCTCTTTGCGCCGGTTGATCGTGACGTAACCTTCCTTCGCCAGACGCCGCAGGGTCGCAAAGATGGTCGACGGCGACACGCCGGTTTCGTCGGCGATCCGGGCGGCGATCACCGGGCGCGACTCCTCGGAAAGCTGATAGATCGCCTTCAAATAATCCTCAAGCGCGTGGGTTACTTTGGGGGCATCCATAATTCGATTTAGCGGCTAATTCCCTATTCTTTGAAAAAACCCAGCCGCGAAGTTTGCCCAGCCGAAGCTAAACTCACAGACGCGCCAAAGATTTTTTCGCCTGCTTGCATGTTATTGCAGGAATTCCCGAAGTTCAAGTTAATCGAAGAAACCACCCAAACTTTTCAGCTTCCGAAGCGCGGTCAAGAAGATGAGTGCCGGCATTGACGACCTCTCATCTGGAATTGTCTACCAGTTTTAGGTATTTATTCGTGACGAGAAGAGCCATGGCGGTTATCGAAGTTAAGCAAATCAGCAAGCGTTACAACGAGACACTGGCCGTAAAAAGCTGCGACCTGGAGGTTTCGGCCGGCGAGATCCTGGCGCTTTTGGGACCGTCTGGTTCGGGAAAGACGACACTTCTTAGGCTGATAGCGGGATTCGAGCGGCCCGAAGGAGGGCGGATTGTAATCAACGACCGCATTGTCGTTGACGCAGCCAGCTCGGCATGGGTCGCACCCGAAGACCGCGGCGTCGGCATGGTCTTTCAGGATTACGCTCTGTTTCCGCACCTGACGGTAACACAGAACGTCCGATTCGGTTTGCGCAAGGCAAATAAAGAGGATAGCCAAAGCCGGGTCGAAGAACTCCTTCGGTTAACGGAACTGGCGCACTACGGCGAGCGATATCCTCATGAGCTATCAGGCGGCCAACAACAACGAGTTGCTCTGGCGCGTGCCTTGGCGCCGCGCCCGCGCGTCGTCCTGTTGGACGAACCTTTTAACGGCCTCGACCCAGAACTGCGCCCGCAGATGCGCCGGCAAGTAGCGCGAATTTTGCGTCACTTGGGTACGGCAGCGGTCCTGGTTACCCACGATCAGGAAGAGGCTCTCGGTATGGCGGATCAGGTCGCGGTGATTCGTCACGGCGAGCTGCAGCAGACCGGCACACCTGAAGACATCTATTACTCGCCGAGAACCGTCTTTGTCGCGAATTTTGTCGGTCACGCCGATTTCATCCCGGGCGTTGTCACCGGGCCACAAATCCAAACTGAAATTGGGGTCTTTCCCTGTCCTCCCGATATTTCCGCCGGACCGGTGCAAGTCATGATCCGTCACGAAGCGGTGAATTCGAAACCGGGAGGAATACTGGCCACGGTCGAAGAGCGCGAGTTCCTCGGCGGTGAAATACTTTACCGCCTCCGCCTCCCCTCAGGAGCAACCGTCCATTTAGAACAAAGGCGACCCGTGAACTGGCCCGTCGGCTACCAAGTACCGGTTGAAGTCCAGCTTCCCAACGTAGTCGTCTTTCCTGGCTCGCCCACCGAGAACGCCGAGTAGGCCTCGCGGCAGGCGCGATGCTAGAGCTAATTCGCACTAAGTATCCAGAAAAATTCAAATCACTCCGCCACGCTTTTCAGTAAGCAACACAGATCCCCGTTGGCCGATTTTCTTACTTTCACTTCTTCATCGATGCATTGCATAGCACCAAAAAACCACTTTGATCGTAGAATCTCTCATTCGCTTCCCTGCGACCAGTGTAGGGGGGTTGAGTAAGGGCCGCACAGATTGCGCGGACTCCCTGACCTTGACAAACATATATTTTTAGCCTATTCGAATGTTTAGTTTTTGTGGATACAAAAGTTAAATAGTGACGAATGCTTATACCATCGGCTTCTAATTTGGTGGACGAAAGACATAGGAGAAATTAACAATGAAACTTCGTAACAAAGGCAGCATATGCGCTAAAACTATTTTCGCCGGACTGCTTCTAGCGACGTTCTCGATCGGCGAAGCCGCCGCCCAACAGAAAGTGCTCAACCTTTACACGGCGCGCCACTATTCGACCGACGAAGCGTTCTATACCGGTTACACCAAGGCCACCGGCATCAAGATCAATCGAATCGAAGGCGGCGAAGACGCGCTCTTCGAGCGCATCAAAGCGGAAGGCACCAACAGCCCGGCGGACGTTTTCTTAACGGTGGACGCCGCCCGACTGTGGCGCGCCGAGCAAGCCGGTATCTTCGCGCCGCTGAAATCCGCCGTGCTCGATAAACGCATTCCGGCCGCGTCCCGTGGTGCCGACAATAAATGGTTTGGCTTCTCCGCGCGCGCGCGGGTGATCGCTTATGACAAGAGCAAAATCAAGCCCGCCGAACTAGCGCGCTATGAGGACTTGGCCAATGCCAAGTGGAAAGGCCAGATTTGCGTGCGTCCGAGCAGCCACCCTTACAATCTGTCGCTGATCTCGAGCATGATCAGCCACCTCGGCGAAGAAAAAGCCACCGATTGGGCGCGCGGCGTGACCGCCAATCTCGCCCGTCCGCCACGGGGAGGCGACACCGACCAGCTCAGGGGAGTTGAAGTAGGCGAGTGTTCGATTGCGATTTCGAATCATTACTATTACCTGCGCATCATGCGCTCGCAAAAACCGGAGGACAAAGGATTCGTCGAGAAAGTCGGCCTCATTTGGCCCAATCAGGCCGACCGCGGCACCCACATCAATATCTCCGGCGGCGGCCTGCTGCAGCAGGCGCCCAATCGCGATGCGGGCGTCAAGTTTCTTGAATACCTGGCGAGCGACGCGGCGCAGACCTTGTTTGCCAACGGCAACAACGAGTGGCCGATCGTGAAAGGCGCCAAGCTGGATAATCCGGCGCTCGAATCGTTAGGCAAATTCAAGACCGATGCTCTACCGCTGGCCCGCCTGGGCAAATCCCAGGCAGCCGCCCAGCGCCTAGCTGATAAGGTCGGATGGAAGTAAAGCGAGCGTAGCCACGCTGGCTTGGACACTGAGAGAGCCATGGCTGGCGCGATTGCAATTCGTTCCAGGATTTCCAGCGGTCGCACCATCGCCCGCCTCGGCTCCCTGGGCTGGGCTTCGGTGATCACCGCCGCGCTCGTGCTCGCGCCGATAGCCGCGGTCGTCTTCAACGTCTTTCTGCCGAGCCAAGCTACCTGGTCCCACCTCGCATCCACGGTTTTACCGGAGTACATCTGGAACACGCTGCTGCTGGTTTCACTGGTGGCCGTGGGTGTGACCTTTTTCGGCGTGAGCTCGGCGTGGCTTGTGACCGCCTACCGCTTTCCCGGCCAGCGCGTCCTTGAATGGGCGCTCGTCCTGCCGCTGGCGATGCCCGCCTACGTGATGGCTTACGCGTACACGGACTGGTTGCAGGCCGCCGGGCCGGTGCAGACCCTGCTGCGCGAGATTACCGGCTGGAGAGTGCGTGAATACTGGTTCCCGGAAATCCGCTCGCTGCCGGGCGCCGCAGCCATGCTCTCGTTCGCGCTCTATCCCTACGTGTACCTATTGGCCCGCAGCGCTTTTCTGGAACAATCGCGCACGACAATGGAGGCGGCCCGGCTCGCAGGTTATGGCGCCTGGGGTAGATTCTGGCGAGTGGCGTTGCCGCTTGCCCGCACGGGAATCGTCGCCGGCACAGCCCTGGCCCTGATGGAGGCGCTCGCCGACTTCGGCACGGTCTCCTATTTCGCAGTAAACACGTTCACGGCTGGCATCTACCGCGCTTGGCTTTCGCTCGGCGACCCGGTGGCGGCCGGCCAACTCGCCACCTGCCTGCTGGTGTTCGTGCTGGTGATGCTGTCCTTAGAGCGGATGCACCGCGGCGGCACCCGCTATGCGACCAAGCGCACGCCGATGCCGCCGCAGGCGCTGCGCGGCGGGGCCGCCGTGGCCGCCTTTGTCATGTGCGTTACCCCGATCACGTTCGGCTTTCTGGTGCCAGCCGTCGTGCTGCTCAAACTCGCCGCCATCGACCCGGAAGCGCAGTTTGGCGCTCGAATTTACGGGCTGGTGCTGAACACTTTTACCTTGTCGGGCGTCGCCGCGGTTGCAGCGGTGGCAGTGGCGTTGTTGCTTGCCTACGCGGCGCGGACGGTTAAAAATCCGCTGGTCCACGGCGCGAACCGGCTCGCGGTGCTAGGTTACGCGCTGCCCGGCGCGGTGATTGCCGTGGGAATTCTCCTGCCGCTGGGAAAGTTCGACAACGCCATCGCCACCTGGATGCAGGAGCAATTCGGTCTCAAGACTGGGTTGCTTCTCACCGGCTCCATCACCGCGCTGATCTATGCCTACCTCGTGCGCTTTCTCGCTGTCGCGTTTCACACCGTCGAGGCCGGGCTTACGCGTGTGACCCCCTCGATGGACGACGCCGCGCGCAGCCTCGGTCTCTCGCCCGGGCGCACGCTTGCGCGGGTGCACGTGCCGATAATGTCGGGTAGTCTAGCCACCGCAGCGCTGCTCGTGTTCGTCGACGTCATGAAAGAATTGCCCGCTACCTTCGCCATGCGGCCGTTCAACTTCGATACCCTCGCAGTCGAGGCTTACAACCTGGCCAAGGACGAGCGCATCGCCGAGGCCGCAGTGCCGTCGCTGGTGATGGTGGCAATCGCGCTCCTGCCTCTGGTTCTGCTTTCACGCCAGATCACTCGTTCCAGCCTCAACAACTAATGATAGGGTTCGAGGAACGGTTTCGTAGCCCGACTCATCCCAGCGCGGCTTTTTATCATCGCCTCTGCACAGCCGCACTACCGCTTTGCCGAGCGGTCGTGCATGGTCGCGCCCCGTCAGGTCGCAGCGAGGTTGCAGTCGGTCCAGCCTTTGCCACACACCGAGCAATTCTTGGAGCGCAACATGGGGCCGGCAGACAGCCTGCAACCAACGATGGTTGCGATCTCATTACCGGTTTGACAAATTTTTTTTATTTGCATATACGAATATCGTGAATTCAATAGGGCCAACTCTTTTCCCTCGATTTAGCTATCTGCAAATATTCCTTGGCATAATCCTTTTGCTCTTGACGCACAGTCCTGCTTTATGGGCTGCCGACGAGGCAAAAAGAGTATTGTCCTTAGTCGATTATATAGGTGGCGACTACCACAACGCGGTTCAAGGCGGAAAGGTTATCAACGCCGACGAATACCGGGAAATGTCCGAGTTCTCGGCGCGCAGCATGGAGCTGTTCAATCAATTGAAAGCCAAAGAGCGCGGCGACAAGGCGGGCATTGAAAAGGATCTGCGCACGCTCGCGGAACATATAAAGAACAAGTCGGGCGAAGACGTAGTGCCACAGTTGGCGCAGCAGATTAAAGACCGGTTGATCAAGACCTACAACATCGTCACCTACCCCAAGGCATTGCCCAACTATGAGAGCGCGAAACTGATCTACATACAGAACTGCGCCCAGTGCCACGGCGACAGCGGCAAGGGCGATGGCCCCGGCCGCGAATCGATGAATCCGAAAACGCCGCCGCCGGCGAATTTCACCGACGCGGAATTCATGGCGGGCCTTTCGCCTTTCAAAGTCTACAACACCACCACGTTCGGCATCGATAACACCGCGATGGCTTCCTTCGCGGCGCTGCCGGACGAGCAACGCTGGCAAGTCGCCTTCTATGTCTTGGCGCTGCGTTTTCCCGCCGAAGCGGCAGCTGCCGGAGAGGCCTGGCTGAAAGGAAAGTCGCTGCCAGCCGACCTCGTCAGCGTCGCGACATTGGCAACTGCTTCGGACGAAGAATTATCCGGGAAGAACAAAAAGAACTTTCCCGGTGCGCCGGACATTAAGATTCTCGCTTATCTGCGGCGCGGGCTTTTGGAAAAAACATCGAGCGATCCCTTGCTGATTGCCCGCAACTTGCTCGGCGAAGCTGCGGAGATATACAGTCAAGGCGATAAGGAAAAGGCTTACCAAAAGGCGATCGAGGCCTACCTCGACGGCTTCGAGATGGCCGAGCCGGCGCTATTCGCCAAGGACGCATCTCTCGGACGGTCCCTCGAAGCCCAGTTCACACAGTTCCGCAATTCGATCCGGCAGGGAGTTTCCGTCGACGAGATTCAGAAGCAGCGCTTGGAGATCGAGGCGAGGCTCGATCAAGCCACGCAGATGTTAGCGGAGACCAGCGATTTCTCCGGCTACTATGCCTTCTTGAATTCAGCGTTGATCATTTTGCGTGAGGGCCTCGAAGCGGCGCTGATTCTTGCGGCGATCATCGCCATGCTCCGAGTCATGGGCGCGCAGCACTCAGTGCGTTACATTCATTACGGTTGGATCCTTGCGCTGGTCGCCGGCCTAGTCACCTGGCTCGCCGCTCAGACTGTGCTCACCTTCAGCGGTCAGCACCGCGAAAGCATGGAGGGTTTCATCTCGATCTTCGCCGCGATCGCGCTTTTCTATGTCGGCTATTGGCTGCACACCCGCACCGAGGCCAAACGCTGGCAGTCGTTTATCCAGGACAAAGTTCAAAGCGTGCTTTCAAGCAAGAGCATCTTTGGACTTGTCGGCATTTCGTTCTTTGCAGTCTACCGCGAAGCCTTCGAAATGGTGCTTTTTTACCAGGCGCTCTGGCTGCAAAACGAGAATAGCCACAACGCCATCCTCGCCGGCTTCGGCGCGGGCGTGGTCGCCATGCTCGTGGCGACGTTTGCCATCTTCAAGCTCGGCCTGCGCATGCCGCTCAAATATTTTTTCGGCGTCACCGGAACCCTGCTCTACATCATGGCGTTCATCTTCGCCGGCACCGGCGTCAATCAACTGCAGGCGGCCGGCTGGATTCCGGCGACGCCGCTGAGTCTTCCGCCGGCGGTACCGCTGCTCGGTATCTATCCCACCAT
Source organism: Binatia bacterium (assembly GCA_036555515.1). Lineage (GTDB taxonomy): Bacteria > Desulfobacterota > Binatia > UBA9968 > UBA9968 > DATACQ01. The sequence continues at coordinate 23,700 of DATBLC010000151.1, read as the reverse complement.
GGAAACACTGGCGGCGCAGAGCCTTTTACTCTGTGTCTTCATTGCCACTTCGCTATGGATGGCGCTCGAACGAAGAAAGGCCGTGGCGTAAATGCGCGACCGGGAGCAGGGCGAGCCAAAAGCCGTGTCGACGATGAAAGACGGTGCCGCAGCCTTGCGCTGCCATTGCGGCAGCCTGCTCGCGCGCCTGGTACCGGATGGCGTGGAGATCAAGTGCCGCCGTTGTAAACGCAGAGTAGTGATTCCTATAAGCAGTAGTGAGCCTCGGTAATGCGTAATAAAAACATTATTATTTAATTGGTTATAATAATAAATTAGTCTATACTAAAAATTAGAATTAGTATTGACAAATAATCTAGATTTCGATAAACGAAACTAACTAGAGGCCAGCGATCCAGCATCCAGAGCCCGGCGCTTCGCTGAAAAATTTTCAGCGGCGTTCCGGGCTTTTTATTTCTACGGAGGTCAGCATGTACGGAATCAAGTCACCCGCGGGCAGATGGTCGGTTTCGCTTTGTAACTGCAGTGAAGACACCGCCCATTTTCATTACGGCAATGTCGTTCTGCATATCTCGCGCAACGATCTGCGCGATCTCGGCATCGCCATGCAAAGCGTGGCGGAAGGCATCGAACACGCCAACACCCACGATCCATTAGATCTCAAGAAAGGTTTGGTCCACTAGACATGTCCGAAGTTGTTTCCGTTATCGTCAAAGGCGGGCTCGTGATGATCCCGTTGCTAGCCTGTTCGCTCATCTCGCTGGCGCTCACCATCGAGCGCCTGTTTTTCTGGAGCAAAATCAAATCGCAGCAACCCGTTCAAGACATGCTGGGTCTCGTCGAAGCGGGCGAATTCGATAAAGCGATCCAGGTCGGCAAAGAAGCGCCGCACCCGATAGCTCGCGTGCTGGTCGCCGGCTTGGCACACCGCAATCCCGCGCCGGTCAAGGCGATGGAAGCTGCCGCCCAGGCGCAGATCCCGGTCCTGAAAAGCCGGCTCGGCACCCTGGATACCATCATCACGTTGGCGCCGCTGCTCGGCCTGCTCGGCACGGTGGTCGGCATGATCGGTTCCTTCGACATCATGTCGGAGGCCGGCATGGGGCAGCCCCACGCCGTCACCGGCGGCGTCGCTGAAGCGTTGATCGCTACGGCAACCGGCCTGCTGATCGCCATCCTTACGCTGATTCCCTACAACTATTTCAGCGCGCGCGTGGAAAAAGAAATGGACGCGATGGAGCACTTCAGCTCGTCGCTAGAACTCTTGCTGCACGAGCAGGCGGGAAAACACTGATGCGCATCCAACGCCGCAGCATAAAAAAGGCGCGCATCGAGATCATTCCGATGATCGATACGATCTTTTTTCTGTTGGTCTTTTTCATGATCTCGACCTTGTCGATGACGCAATTCAAAGGCATGCTGGTCAATTTGCCAAAGGCTGCGTCGGGTCAGCAGGCGCCCGCCGAGAGCGCGGCAATCACCATCGATAAAGACGGCCGGTTGTTTCTCAACCAGCAAGCCATCGACAAAGGCGCTCTGGGCGCAGCTTTGCGCCAGCAACTTGCGAAAAACGCCGAGATGTTGGTGGTGATCAATGCCGATGACGGCGTGCAGCACGGTCAAGTGGTGGAAGTCATGGATATCGCTCGGGGCGCCGACGTGGCGAAAATGGCCATTGCGGTCAAACCCAAGGAGCAGAAAAAATGAACGAGCGCTGGCTGATCTCCTCATTTACCGCGTCGTCGTTGATTCATTTAGGGCTCATTCCGGTTGCGGCGCTGGTAGTCCATACCAAACCGATCAAACCGGTGGATGTGCCGATTGAGCTCATCGATGTGCCGCGCGTGGAGCAGCCCAAAAAGGTCGAGGCGCCTCCACCTCCACCACCACCACCTCCGAAACCAAAACCGCAAAGGATAATCGCGCCCAAGTTGTTATCGAAACCCGTTTTCGAAACCAGTCCATTGCCTCCGACGGGCAACACAAAGGAAGAAGTCAAAGAAAAGCCGATCGAAGAACCGCCGCAACTGGCCGCCCTTCCCGAAGATCCAGGCAAACCAAAGGCCGGATGGAACGTCGGCTCGAAGGCGGCCGAAGCCGAAGGCAGCGCCGCCGGTGCCGGCAATCTTTTCGGCAAGGGGGACGTGGGTGTGGTCGGCAGTCCGGGAGTAGCCGGCGGTGGCGGCGGCAAAGGCACATCGGGTTTAGGGCGCGGAGCCAAAGGCGACGGCACTGGAGGCGGCGGTATCGGATCAGGCGAAGCGTTATCCGGCCTCGCTCGACCGCTCGGCGGCTATCAGGTAAAGCCGCGCTATCCCGAATCTGCTAGGCGGGCCGGCGCCCAGGGCGTAACTACGTTGCGCGTCCGCGTGTTGGAAAACGGTCGGGTGGGCGAAGTGGTCATCGATCAGTCCGCCGGTTTTCGCGATCTCGATTTTGCCGCCGCAGAGGCAGTCAAGAAATGGCTCTTCGAGCCCGCGCGGCGCGGTAAGGAAGCAGTGGCGGTATGGGTACTGCTGCCGGTGAAGTTCGAATTGCATTGAGAACCCATGGGATACACGCTTGTGAATTTCGCCATCAAACGCGCGGGCGGATCAAGCATAGTAGAACCGTCGGCCAAAAAGCCGCGCATCGACAGCGATCATCTGTTTCAAGGCAACAGCGAAATCGTCATTGTGCATCAAGAGGAGGAATACAACCTGCGCATCACCAGAAACGGAAAGTTGATTTTGACAAAGTGAACGTAATGAACCAGCCAGCCATCCTGTCCTCCGGACGCGGAAAGCCAGCCAATCAAGCAACCCTAACTTTACGGAGGACGACATGAGTCGACAACAAAAGCGCGCGATCGAAAGAAGAAAGGGCAAGACGGCGTTCCAAAAAATCTGCCTTGCCGCTGGGGAGGGAGTGGGAAAGGCTGTAGCTTTCAGCTTCGCGCTGGCGAGCCATGCGGTCGCGGCTGAACCGAAGAAGGAAGAACCGATCGCCCTGCCACCCGTCGTCGTGCAGGACCAGGCCAACCCCTACGTGCCGCCGCAGACTTCCCTGCAGAGAATGCCGGTGCCGCTGCAAGACGTGCCTCAGTCGATCACGGTCATTCCACAAAAACTTTTCGAGGAACGGGCGGCATGGAGTTTGAGGGACGCTCTTCGCAACGTATCCGGCATAGGCATTGCCGCCGGCGAAGGCGGCGGCGCCCAAGGCGACAGCTTTACCTTGCGCGGCTTCAGCACGCGCAGTGACATCTATCTCGACGGCGTGCTCGATCAAGGCTCGTACAATCGCGACCTCTTCAACCTTGAATCCGTGGAGGTCTTGAAGGGTCCTTCCTCGTTCTACTTCGGGCGCGGCTCCACCGGCGGGGCCTTGAACCAGGTGAGCAAAACACCGCGCCTCGGCGCTTTTTACGACGGCAGTTTCGGCATGGGCAGCGGGTGGTACGTCAGAGGCACGGTCGACGTGAACCAGCCACTGAACGACTATATGGGGTTCCGCATCAACGGCATGGCGCAAAGAATGGATGTGGTGGACCGTGACCATATTGAGGGCATGCGCTTCGGCTTCGCCCCTTCATTTACGCTTGGACTGGGGCGGCCGACCCAACTGACGATCAGTTACCTCGGTCAATACGAAGATAATATCCCCGACTACGGTGTTCCTTACATTTTTGGCAAGCCGCCAAAAATCGACCGGGACACTTTCTTCGGTTTTCCAAAGGTCGATCACGAGCGCACCTTTACCAACTTCGGCACGGTGAAATTCGACCACCGGTTCAATGAGCAATTGAATTTGCGCAACATGCTGCGCTTCACCCTCGTCGATCGCGCCGCCGGCGTCACTCCTCCGCGCATTGCCGGAACCCCCGTGCCACCGTCTCTCAATGGTGTGAACGTCAATCGCAACCGCCCGAACCGGGAGACCGAGGAAACCATCTTGAGCAACCAGACCGATGTCGTGGCCAAGTTCGACACCTGGACCTTCAACCACACGCTTAACAGCGGCATCGAAATTTCGCAGCAAACTTTCGATCAGTTGCGCTGGAACAAAAACGCCACCGGCCTGACTCCGATACTCAACCCAGACAACAACGCGCCCCTCCTTCCGCCCACCGCGCCGAACTTCAATCAAGACGTTAACGCCTTGAGCTTCGGTATTTTCGCCGCGGATCAGATCAAGCTCAACAAGTATTTCGAACTCGTCGGCGGCGTGCGCTGGGACTATTACAGCGCCGATGTCAACGACAAACTGGCGACCAATGTGGACCGCAGTCAAATCGACAGGGAGTTTAGCTACCGCGGTGGCTTGATCTTTCATCCCTGGGATGACCAGAGCATCTACTTTTCCTACGCCACTTCCTTCAACCCTTCGGCCGAATCTTTAGCACTCAACGCATCGACCAACGGGGTTCCGCCGGAAACAAGCGAAACCTTCGAGGTCGGCACCAAGCTGCAGTTCTTCAAGGGAGCGCTCAGCGTTCAGGCGGCACTCTTCCGCATCAACAAGGACAACGCCCGGGTGCCGAACCCGGTCGATCCGACACTGCCCAACGTGGTGGACGGCAAACAACGCTCCCAAGGCGTCGAGCTGAGTGTCGCCGGCAGGGTTCTCCCCGGCTGGAATGTCTTCGGCAGCTATACCTACCTGGACACCGAGCAGGTCAAATCGAGCGTCGCCGACAACGTCGGCAAAGAGCTTCAGAACGTGCCGAAGCATAGCGCGACTTTTTGGTCCACCTATGACTTCCTCGAAAAGTTTCAAGTCGGCGGCGGTCCGACCTATGTCGGCAGCCGCTATGCCAACGCAAACAACACCAACCGCGCGCCGGGTTATATCCGATGGGATGCTACCATCGCCTACAACCTGACGCCAAAGATCCAGTTTCGTCTCAACGGTCAAAATTTGACCAACGATCTTTTTTACGAGACCACCCATCCGGCACATGTCATTCCCGGCGCCGGACGCACATTCATTGGCAGTGCCAGTTTCAAGTTCTAAGGAGTCAAAGCAAAAATGATCGTCCACGTTCCCAAGGTCCTAAACCCCGAACAGATCGCGCGCTGCCGCGAAGTGATGACCCGCGCGACCTGGATCGATGGCCGGGTGACCGCGGGTCATCAGTCGGCTCAGGTCAAGGACAACCGCCAGTTGCCGGAGAATAGCCCGGAGGCGCGGGAACTCGGCGACATGATCGTGGGCGCCCTGGAGCGCAGCCCGCTGTTCATCACGGCGACGTTGCCGCTCCGGGTCTTCCCGCCTTTGTTCAATCGCTACGAGGGCGGCGAAGCCTTCGGCGCTCATCTCGATAACTCCATCCGGCAGATTCCCGGCACGCCGCTGCGCGTGCGCACGGACATCTCCGCGACGCTGTTCTTGAGCGCGCCGGAAGACTACGACGGCGGCGAGTTGGTCATCGACGACGTTTACGGCGCGCACGCGGTAAAACTCGACGCCGGCGATATGGTTGTCTATCCGGCAAGCAGCCTGCATCACGTCAATCCCGTGACGCGCGGCGTTCGCCTGGCATCCTTTTTCTGGGTGCAAAGCATGGTGCGCGACGACGGCAACCGCACGCTGCTCTTCGATCTCGACATGGCCATCAACAAAGTGAATCAAGCTCTGCCCAATAACGGCGCGGTGGTGGAGCTGACCAATTGCTACCACAACCTGCTCAGGCGTTTTGCGGAGGTATGAGGACCATGAAGAGCCCTCTAATCACAGACTTTTTAGCGACGACGTTTTTGCTGGGTGGCTTGCTTGCTTCGATACCCGGCCACGCCGCCTCGGATGCGCCGGCCCGCGTATCGGTCGTTTTTGTCGAGCCGGACAAATTCACCGACGTACGCTACTCGGAAACGGAACGCAGCTCGCGCGCGCTACTGCTGCAGTTGCAGCGTTTTATCATGGATAGCGCGGCGCGCTTCCTGCCCGAAGCCCTGCGCATGGAGATCAAGATCACCGACATTGACATGGCCGGCGACTTTGAGCCTATCCGCGGCCCGCAATTGGATCACGTGCGCGTGAACAGAAGCGTTTATCCGCCGCGCATTGTGCTGGACTTTCGCGTTGTCGATCCCGGCGAGCAAACGGTCAAAGAAGGCAAGCGCAACCTCACCGATATCGACTACCAGCTGCGCACTGCCTACCCGCGCGAAGATTATCTGCGCTACGAAAAGGAACTCTTACGCGACTGGTTGCGCACCGAGCTTGGCGTCTTGAGCGCCGGCAAAGCCAACTAGCCGAGGACACTCTATGAAATTGCTTCATAAGATCATCTTCTGGTCGCACCTGCTCGCGGGACTGATCGGCGGTTTGGTCATCTTTATCATGTCGGCGACCGGCGTGATTCTTATGTACGAACACCAGATGGTCGAATACGCCGAGCGCCATGTGCGCGAAGTCGTGCCGCCTAGCGGCAACGCGCCGCGCTTGAGCCTGGACGACATCGTCGCCAAGGCGCGCGAGCCGAATCCAAAAGCGCGGCCTACCGGCGTGGTGCTGCGCAACGAGCCGACCGCCTCGGTTGCCGTCGGCTTTGGCCGCGATGGCGCGACCTACGTGAATCCATACACCGGCACGGTACTGGGTAATGGCTCCAAACTGCACGATTGGTTTCACGATGTAATCGATTGGCACCGCTGGCTCGGTACGGAAGGCGAAGGTCGCGCCACCGGCCGCGCCATCACCGGCGCCTGCAACCTCGCGTTCTTCTGGCTTGCCGTCACCGGCGTCTATCTGTGGTGGCCGCGCAGTTGGCACTGGCGCGGATTGAAGCCCAGTCTGCTGTTCAACTTTCACCTGCGCGGCAAAGCGCGCGATTGGAACTGGCACAACGTCATCGGCTTCTGGTCCTCCGCGGTGCTCGTGGTGCTGACTCTGACCGCAGCGGTGATGTCCTACCCTTGGGCCAACGATCTGCTTTACACGTTGACCGGCAGCGAGCCGCCGCCGCGAGCGCAAGCGACCAGCCCGATGGCGCAGGCGCAACAGCGCCGCGGCGAAGGCGAGCCGCGCGAGCGCAAGCCGCTGGCGAGTTTCGATGCCTTCCTGGCCCGTGCCGATCAGCAAGCTCCCGGCTGGATCATGATGATGGTGCGCTTGCCGCCGCGCGGCGACGGACCGATTACCCTATTGATTCAAGAGCCGACAGCGCCGCATATCTTCGCCCGCTCGCAATTGCAGCTCGATCGCTCCACCGCGGAAATCGTCAAGTGGGAGCCCTACGCTGCGGCGAGCACCGGGCGAAAATTGCGGATCTGGGTGCGCGGTCTGCACACCGGCGAGGCGCTCGGTGTCATTGGCCAGACCGTCGCCGGCTTGGCGTCCCTCGGCGGCTGCTTTTTGGTATGGACCGGCTTCGCCATGGCTTGGCGGCGTTTCCGTTACCGCAAGCGGGACGCCGAAGACGCAACTACTGTGGAGTACGTCATGGCGCCGGAAGAAGCGCAGCCGACCGAAGTACATACCATTCAACCGACAATCGTCGAGACATCAAAGGAACCGGTGAGGATCGAGATGGAACAAACAAATTCCAATACAACCAACGGCCACGCTCACAACGGTCACGAAGACGCTTCCACGCAATGGAGCACCGCGCCGTACAACGGCGACTCGGTGCTGATTCTCTACGCCACGGTTACCGGCAACGCGGAAACGTTAGCCAATAAATTGGCCAAAGAGCTGCGCACTGCCGGGGTAATTTTAAGAGTGCGCGACATGGCCCACTGCCAGACCAGCGTGTTGACCCAAGCGAGTTGCGTGTTGATGGTCGTCAGCACCTACGGTGACGGCGAACCGCCCGATGACGCGGTGCCGTTCTGGGAAACGGTGGTACACGGCAATGGCCTCGATCTCCGCGGCGTCAAATTTTCCGTGCTCGCGCTGGGCAATACCACCTACGATCACTTCTGCAAATGCGGCCGCGAGTTCGATGCCGCTCTGGAGCGCCACGGTGCTACACGCATCCACGCGCGCGTCGACTGCGACGTTGACTATGAAGGTCCCGCCAAGCATTGGCTTCGCGGCGTGCTGACCCATCTCACGGAAAACGAACGCGCCGCGTTATCCGCATAGGAAAAGGATTGCCTTCATGCCAAAGCTGATTTCTCTCATTGTCATCCTCGCCACGTTGGCGCTCATCCCTTCCGTCCACGCCCATTACGTCTGGCTGGAACGCGACGGCGAAGGGCCGGCGCGCGCTTACCTCGGCGAATGGATCGACGATATCCGCGAAAAGACCGGCGGCATGCTCGACCGTATCAAGGCGCCGAAAGTGTTTCTTGGCTCGAGCACCGAGCCTCTTCCCATCAAGCGCAATGAGAATAATTTGGAGTTCCAGGTCAAAGGACGCGGCGACGTGCGCCTGGTGGAAAACACCATGCCGCCGCGCGAGGATAAAGAGAAAGGCGGCAGAACCAAAACGATTTATTACGCCAAGGCCGGGCGCAGCGAAACCGCCGCCAAGCTCGACTTGGAGCTGGTGCCCACCGCACCCAATGCCAATACTTTTCTTCTTATGCTTTATGGCGAGCCGTTGGCGAAGACCGAACTGACGCTCATCGGTCCAATAAAGTGGCAGAAGCCCTTCACCACCGACGATAAAGGCCAGGTGATGCTGTCGACGCCCTGGACCGGTAGGTACGTTGTCGAACTGGTGTACTTCGAGGAAAAGCCCGGCGGCAGCGGTGGCGAAACTTTCAACCGCATCCGTCACATATCGTCGCTGTCGTTCGTTCAACAAGGTGGGATTCGTTGGACAGAAAAACAAAAATTTTGGATCGGCAAATGATCGATGAACGGCCTGGTACGACAAACATGGGATCTCTATCAACACACGGCGCATTTTCCGGTGGAAAGGATCCTCGCCGAGACCGGAATCCCTGATCGGTTCTTGACAGATTAAGGCCATGAAATATAGTCAAGGATAGTTACGCAAAGTTGAACTTAAAACGGCTCCAAGCCAGCAGCCCTTGGGCAGCAAGCCAGGAAAATCCCGATCGGATCTCCTGGCTTTTTTTTACCCTAAATGAAGGAGCTTATATGAGCCTACCTGAACCAGCAAAACCCCGCCGTGTCCGCCCGAAGCCGCGCTTGGTCGAGGTCCACCATGTGGAGCGTCTTACCCCGCATATGACGCGTGTCGTCTTCGTCGGGGAGGAACTGGAAGGCTTCGCGACGCGCGGTCCAGCGGAGCATATGAAGTTGAATTTTCCGCCCGCCGGTGAGTCGAAGTTGGTGCTTCCGGAATGGGGACCCGATGGCCCGATCCTTCAGGCGGGCCAGCAGCGCCCTTTGAATCGTACCTATACACCCCGGCGTTGGGATCAAAAAACCGGAGAACTGTCAGTCGACTTCCTGCTCCACGGTGATGGTCCCGGCTCTACCTGGGCGGAGCAGGCCAAGCCGGGGCAGGTCGTGGCAGTGTCGCACCAGCCCGGCGGCGCCTATAAAGTCCACGCCGAGGCGAACTGGTATTTGATCGGCGGCGACGAGTCGGCGCTGCCGGCGATCGGGACGCTTCTCGAAGCCCTGCCTGCATCCTGTTTCGCTCATGTCTTCGTCGAGGTGGCGGATGCAGGGGAGGAACTGAAGTTGGAGTCGCCGGCTCGATTTCACGTGACATGGCTTCACCACGGCGGGGCAGTGGGAACGGTCGGGCAAAGGTTGGAGCGGGCGGTGCGAGAATTTTCGTTCCCGGAGGGCAACGGCCGCGTGTGGATCGGCTGCGAAGCCGGCGTCATGCGGGATATCCGCCGCCACTTACTAAACGAACGGGGCATGGACCGGGCCTACGTCCTCACGCATGGCTATTGGAAGTTCGGCGCCACAAACCATCCGGACAACGACCGCGGATTGGATGTAGCATAGAGATCCGACTCGCGGGTTCCGGGCGGCTCTTTGCCGCCTTAGCCCGACCATCGCGCGACGGTAGTCCTGCTACGATGCAAGATGGCGCACGAAGTCGCTCTACTTGAAAATTGTTGCGCTCGACAATGCCACGTTCGATTACCTAGTTGAGTAGTCCTTAACCAGGTCCGCCGATCATTTCTTATAAATCTGTTGCGCGAGGTAATTCTGGTATCCAACTTCTTCAATCTCATGGAGTTGGGTTTCGATCCAATCGACATGTTCTTCTTCATCGACCAATATATGTTCCAAAAGCTCCCAGCTGGCGTTATCGCTCGCGTCCAAGCAGCTCTTGAATGCCGCCTTTCAAGACTACGAGCGCACCCTCTTCCAACCCAAGGTCATTCGCGAGCTGCTGTTTAACCGATGATCCGACGTTGATTTTGTCATAGGCAGACAGATTAGCTCTGTGAATGTTCTGCACGCAGGACCCGCTTCACGGGTAGAAATTGCACACGCTCCGGTTGCGGCAAATCTCATTGATATTGTCGTAAGCTCCTTACATTCAAGCAACTTGCCGCGCTTCTCAGAAATATTGGCACTTTCCTTGCCATAGATCTTTTAGATCCTTTGGTCTTGCCGTCGCTTTAAGGAGGTCAGGGTTGCAACTCATCCCGTGGCGCTAAATTTTGCGCTTCTGACCGCCTTGTTGTTTTCTTCGGCCGCTACGGCGTCGGCGCAATAGGTCGGGCTCTTATACTCCTGGCAGATGTTGAGGAGTTTGCCGTAGCCGAGTCCTTATGATGAATGAAAGGAGGGTTTAAGTCATGTTCGCGCAACTTCTAACAGCGAGGGACGGCCGAAAAAGGAGGCGGGTGAAGCTGCTGCTTGTGCTGAGTTGCCTTGGCGCAAACCTAGCTTTTCTGGGGGCCGCGAACAGCGCGAGAGCAGCGTCTTGGGACGACACTGTGGCGGCGGCGCGAAAGGAAGGCGAGCTGGTGGTGGTGCTGGGCGGCGCGGCGTCCCGGAACTACCGGCCTATCTTTCGGCACTTCGAGGATAAATTCGGGGTTCGAACGGCGGTCTCCACCGGCGGCGGGAGCAAACAGGCGGATCGAATCCTGGCCGAGCGGGCCGCCGGCAAATACGAGGTGGACATTATAATGGTCGGCGGCACCACCGCCAACGACCGGCTCTTGCCCAATGGCGTGCTCGACCCCGTCGCGCCGCTCTTGTTCCACCCAGACGTGGTGAAGAAGTCCCTGTGGTTCAAGGAAAAACACCACTATAGCGACGCGGAGGAGAAGTACGTCTTCGCTTTCTCGGGCACGGCCGATATTACGCCCGTCCTGATGCGCTTCAACACAAAAAAATTGCCGCTTGATGAGGCCAAAAAGATCGACTCTGCATGGACGTTCCTGGACAAGCGGTTCGCCGGCGAGATCGTGGCTCTGCCGCCGACGATCGCCGGGGCCGGCGGGACCTACTTCGTCGTCCCCGTGCACCCGGACCTGGGGGAAAAATACCTGCGGCGTTTCTTTAGCCCGGAGCTGAACGTCGCGTTTATCCAAGACTACCGGCAGATTGCCGACGGCGTGGCGCGCGGGAAGTATACCATGGCCATCTTCGTGGGTTCAGCCGGCCGCGACATCGATAGCCTCGGCAGAAAGGGTCTGCCCGTGGCGAACTTTTCGCGGGTCATCGAAAAGCCGCTGAAGGAGCGGCCCGTCCTCGGGGCGAGCGGAGCATCCAACAACCTCACGGTGGTCAATCGGCGGCCGCACCCGAACGCCGCGAAGCTTTTCGTTAATTGGTTTCTCTCCAAGGAGGGCCAGACTGACATGCACACCAAGAGCGAGGGGATACCTGACCAAACGCTTCGCGTGGACGTCACCGAGAGAGGCAAGCTCAGCGAAGACGAGATGCGAAAGCCGGGGATTGAGTATCTGATGCTCGAGCATGACCCGGAGATCCTGAAAAAGCGGGAGCGGGTGATGAATCGGGCGGAGGAGCTTTACCGGGAAATCCGCGGGAGATAGGCGCGTTCAGAGTGGTTTGCCCGATCACCTCCGGTCGGCGCTGGCGTAGATTAGAGGCCTCTTACGTAGAGGGGGGGAAGCCCCGATGACAGAGCTGACGACAACGGCAGCACACCAGGTAAGCGTTCAGATCCTTCCTCGCAAGAGCACAGCGATCATGGCGATTATCCTCTTGGCGCTGGGCTTCTACCTCATCTATCCGGTTTTTTTAATCCTGATTCAGAGCTTCAACACCGCGCCAGAGATCCTGATCGGCACGCCCCGGTGGGGGCTAGACAACTGGCGGGTGGCTTTCACCGAGCCCCGGCTGTTCCAGGCGGTGGGCAACACAATTATGATCTGGACGGCGGTCATGGTCGTGAGCTTCCCTACCGCTACCCTCGTTGCATGGACGCTGGCGCGCACCAAGATCCCTTTCAGTCATGGGCTGGAGTTCATGTTTTGGATCTCTTACATGATGCCAGGGATCTCCACCACCATCGCCTGGATCAGTCTCCTGGACCCGGACCTGGGGTTCGTTAATCTCGGCCTGCGGAAATTGTTCCCTGCTATCGACAGCGGCCCATTCAACATCTTCAGCGTCCCCGGCATCCTTTGGGCCAATCTGATGGCCAACGGCATCGCTGTAAAGGTGATACTGTTGACGCCAGCCTTTCGGAACATGGACGCGAGTATGGAAGAAGCTGCCAGAGTGAGCGGCGCATCCAATCTTCGCACCATGCTGCGGGTCACCCTTCCCCTGATGGCCTCGCCAATGGTGCTGGTGTTTGCCCTCCAGCTCCTGCGTATTTTCCAATCTTTCGAGATCGAGCAACTACTCGGCGTCCCCTTCGGCTTTTTCGTATACTCGACGATGATCTTCGATATGGTGCGGCAGGAGCCGCCGCTCTACGGCCAGGCAACCGCTCTGGCGAGCATCACGCTCCTGGTGGTGGCGTTCATCATCCCTATGCAGCGGTGGATCCTGCAGCGCCGTCACTACACGACGATCACCGGCAGCTTCAAGCCCGGCCTGATTGATCTGGGCAAGTGGAAGTGGCCAGTCTTTAGCGGCATAAGCGCGCTTATCTTTCTGCTCACCCTGCTACCCGCAATTATGCTGGTGCTCAGCAGCTTCATGACGCGCACCGGCTACTTCAATATTGATCCGGTGTTCACCCTGGAGCACTGGAATCTGGTGCTTACGGACAACCTTTTCGTCGACGCCCTCAAGACGACGCTTATCTTGGCAACCACGGCAGCGCTCTTGAGCCCCCTGTTATTCTCCATCCTGGCATACATCATGGTCAACACCCGCTGGCCCGGGCGTGATCTGCTGGACCTCATCATCTGGGGCTCGGCGGCAATCCCCGGCATACTGTCCGGATTGGGGCTATTATGGCTGTTTCTGGGGGACCTTCCGCCGGGCAGCGGGTTCCGGCCGATGGCGTTTCTGTATGGCAGCATTCATGCCTTGATCCTGGTAGTCATCATCCAAGGCAAAACCACGGGCACGAACATCTTCAAGGGGATGTTCGTACAGGTCGGGAAAGACATGGAGGAGCAGGCCAGGATCTCTGGCGCCGGTTGGCTGCGGACTTACATTCGTGTCTGGATCCCGCTGCTCATGCCCACCTGGATCCTAATCGGCACACTCAACTTCGTCGTCGCGGCCAACACTACCAGCAGCATCATCCTCCTCGCCGACCGCAGCACTAGAACGCTGTCCATCCTGGCGCTGGAGTTCGCGTCGCCGGACATCGGCATGCGGGAGGAAGCGAGTATCATCAGCATTTTCCTCATCGTGCTCACTGTGGGCATCGCAAGTTTGGCTCGCGCCTTTGGCCTGCGCGTCGGAGTACAACACGAGCGCCGCTTGAGCGAGACCGCGCATAAGGGCGCGGCGCGGTTACCCGCTGGTACAAGGCCAGAAAACAGGTGACCCCATGCGGCAGAAGTTTTCCAACACAAATGAGCCTGGGACACCGGCTGCTGGCAAGCGCGTAGAAAAGGCCACTGACACAAAACTGGCTATCCGGCTCGAGGGCCTGTGGAAGACGTATCCCGGAGGAGCGCAGCCTGCGGTCAAGGACTTATCGTTGGAGGTGTATGACGGAGAAATCGTAACCTTGCTCGGTCCGAGCGGCTGCGGCAAGACAACAACTCTGCGCCTGGTAGCCGGCCTGGAGCTCCCCGACGATGGGAACATTTTCTTTGGCCAACGCGCCGTCGTCATGACCTCGCGTCAACTCTTTCTCGCTCCCGACAAGCGCAACGTGGGCATGGTATTCCAGTCCTACGCCATATGGCCGCATATGACGGTGGCGGAGAACGTGATGTTCCCGCTCAAGTCGCGTAGATTTCCAAAAGGGGAAATCCGAGAGCGCGTGCGCCGGGCAGTGGAGCTAGTGGGCATGGCCGGATTTGAGGACCGTCCGGGGCCCCTACTGAGCGGCGGGCAGCAACAGCGGGTAGCGCTCGCGCGGGCGCTGGTGACCGAGCCCCGGGTCTTACTGCTCGATGAGCCATTTAGCAACCTGGATGCCAAGCTGCGCGAGCAAATGCGCATCGAGGTGAAGCTTCTGCAAAAGCGGCTGAAGATTGCGGTGCTGTTCGTGACGCACGACCAGATCGAAGCTCTCAGCCTGTCGAATCGCATCGCGCTGATGAACTTCGGCGTTGTGCAGCAACAGGGCAGCCCAAGGGCGCTGTACGAAGAGCCTGCCAACGAATTCGTTCGGGATTTTCTAGGCAGGACCTTATTGTTCAAGGGCAAGGTGCAAAGCAGCAACCCATCGGGGCGGATGGCCATCGCGATTGAGGGCGCGCCAGACTGCGTTGTTTTTGGGCGTAGTTACAATCCGGGTGCCATCAAGAGAGGAGAGTCGGTCTTTATTGCGGCCCGGCCGGAAGATGTAACAATTCTACAGGCGACGGGGCTCGAGATACCAGCGGGAATTATCGGCGGCAGGGTACAGGCCGCGCTCTTCATCGGAGAACGAATAGAATATCAGGTTGAGGTCTACGGACAGGGCGTTATTCTGATCTACGGAGAGCGTCACGAACCCGTAGAAGAAGGAAGCAAAGTCTGGCTGAAGCTACGGCCAGACGGGCATAGCGCCTGGGCGTCCGACTGGTCACACAACGAGACCGTTTAGAGAGTTAGGGAAGGTCATCGAGTTCTACAAGAGAATCGGTTTCCAAGTGGACGATGTCGTGAGTCTCGGAAAACGTCTGGACTCCGATGAATGAACAGAATATTTGCAACGGAACGATCCCATCATCTACAACCTTGTGCTGCAGATTCTCCAGGACAAAGTCGAGCACGAGGAAGATCTTCAAGCGCTCGCCGAATTCCCGGCGGTTCGAGCAGTGGCTCTGCCGCGGCCATCGCGACCGAACAGGCAACCCTGAAGGAAGAACTACAAGTACTTGAGCTTAAAGGCGAAGCACTCGACATGGAACGACGGCATCTCGAAGGTCGGCTAGCGGAGTCGTTGTCTCATCTGACCGATATCGAGCGCGAAGAGCGTCTCGAGGACAGGATCAAGAAATCCACCGCGAGACTGGCTGAGCTCGCACGGCCCGGTGCTGCGCAGACGTTGCTGCAAGCGGAAGAGCAGTATTTGGCGCATTTGCAGGAGGCGTTAGCGTCGCGTAACAGCGCACATTTGAAAGTATCGCGTCAGCAGACTGAAGAGTCGATCTCCGAGGCTAAGCGCCTGCATGAAATGGCACTGTCGGAGATCGAGGATCTCGGCGTGCGACGCGACCTTATCTTTGGTCGGCTTCGTGATGTCAAAGAGGAAATTGATCGGCGTCGAGCACGCATTATCAACCTCCGTAACGAGCCATCACCGGAACTCTACAACGTCTTCCAACGGTCAGACGCTCTGCTTAGGTCAGCTAAGGGAAATACCGAGCTCGCGCGGAGACACCCCACTCTGGCCCTTGAAATCTATGAGCAGATCCGCAAGGCAGATCTGGTCTTGGTGATAGCAGGAACGTATGATCAGTATAGGGGTTGGATGGAGTTCGAGTTTGCAATAGCGGCGGATTTGGCAAAGACTGTCGTCGCGATCCTGCCTCCGCGGCCGCCAGCTCCGCGTGGGTTCAAGCTGCGGTCGAAAGCACCACGTCGGCGAATGCGCCGTTGGTGCAGAAATTACAAACCTCGGCCGGAACGATTGTTACGTGGGGGGGTAGTCTACGGCGGCGACCAAACTCTCGACGCTGCGAAGTTTGAGATTCAAACAATCGCACCGAAACTAGGCCTAACAAACGCTGCGATTTATTACCGACAAGTTTCCTACCGCAGTGTGGCAACCACGACCGACGGATTACAGGCGGAGCAGCTCTTACTAAAGGCAAAAGAACGCCGGAAGGATTCCTACATCGTCAATATGTCCACCTGGTGTCGAGACGCTGCGCAGAAAAACGGCTATTTCGAGTGTGCAAGCTCTTAAAGGAAAATATTGCGGTCTCTATTCTTGCATCGCTCGTCCAGATTTCCCCGAACCGCCGCACACCCGCCATTGCAAATCCTCAGCGTGGCCGCCACATATACCATGTCGGGATACCGATAACGGTCTCTTCGTGCCTCAAAACAAAGCCGAACCTTTTGTAAAATTCCACGTTCTCCGAGCGATCGGTTTCAAGATAGCCGGCGGCTTTCTCGCGCTCCAGGTGCTCGATATAGCAACGCATCAAGGCCGTGCCGACGCCTTGCCCTTGCAATTGGGGCGCTACACCGATGGGGCCAAGATGAACGTGCGGCTCGTCGGGGTCAAGATGACACCACCTGCCAAACCATTGGATGACTTTGGGAGCCGCCTCGCCCAAAGGTTTCAACAACTCCGCCATCGCGCCCGGAATCTCCTCCGGTGCCGGAAGACAATATGGCGAAGCGTTGAAATGCACGTAGCCGCACATCGCCCCGTCGGCCAGCGCAACATAGGCCGGACCACCAAACCTTCGACGCAAACCGATGCGGAAGAACTGCCGGTTTAAATCCGAACGAACCTTCCCAAACGCCGACAAGTGCAAGGGATTATCGACGAACGCGTCGGCCAAGACCGACACGCACGCGTCCAGACTATCCGCGGAATATTTTTTCACCTCGATCGCCATACCGTTAACCGTACAAAGGTAACCGAGTCACGTCAATCCACAGAAAGGCTCGCGTTTCCTCATCAAGGAGGAATGTGTGCCGCATCTTTTATTTTGACACAGCGTTTCCCTCTCGGACGAAATCCGCAACCGTGGGAGAGCAGAGCATTGACGGTGATGTTAAAATTGCGATGGACATTGGGGCCTCACTGGAGTAGAGAGGTTTCAGTAACGCAGTACGTGCTTTACGCGCTTCGCTTCCCCGAGGCAAAAACCCGGTCATCTCTCGGCGACCGCTTCTTTTCCTCGGTTCGAGTTTGATCTTCATGTCGGCGACGTGACGTGACCCATGACCACTGGAGAGACTCGATCACCGCTCGACGTCGCGCAAGAGCTGGCGCCTATGATCCGATCTTACGCGGATCAGATCGAGGCGGATCGGGAGTTACCGCGGGCGCTTTTTGAGGCCCTGGCCGCCGCCGGTTTTTTCAAGCTGTTGATTCCGCGCGCCGTGGGCGGCATCGAGATCGACTTGCCGACCTACCTCCAAGTATTGGAAGCACTCGGCAAAGCCGACGCGAGCACCGGCTGGGTCGTCAATCAGTGCGCAGTCTTCGCGACCTATTCGGCTCGAATGCCGAGCGACATCGCCCGCTTGATCTGGACCGACACGCCGCACAGCATCGTCGCCAATACGCCGGCCCCGACGGCCCTGGCTGTTGTGGTCCCCGGCGGTTACCGGGTCACCGGCCGACAGGGATTTAGCTCGGGTTGCCGGCACGCGGCGTGGCTGGCGGCGCGCGCTCTGATCCAGGAAAATGGCCAACCCCGGCTTACTGACGGTCAACCTGAGGAACGCTATCTGTTCGTGCCGGCTGCCGAGGCCGAACTGCTAGACACCTGGCACGTGCGCGGCATGCGCGGCACGGGCACCCATGACTTTGCCGTGAAAGATGTCTTCGTGCCCGCAGAGCGAACGGTTCTCCAAGCCGGCGCGCCCCTGTTGGAAAACGGGCCGCTTTACCTGTTTCCCCGGAGATTGCTATTCGCTTCGGGTGACGCCGAGGTGGCATTGGGAACTGCTCGCGCATGCTTGGATAGGTTTTTTGAGCTCGTCGGCGTCAAGACGCCGCGCACCATGCAAACAACGTTGCGCGATCAACCGGTGATTCAAGCGACCGTCGGCCGCAGTGAAGCTCAATTACGATCCGCCCGCGCTTACTTAACCGAAGCGCTGCGCGACATTTGGACCGAAGCGACCTCCACCAGTGCCATCACGTTGGACCGGCGCGCGGCCCTGCGCCTAGCCACTACCCATGCAATTCGACTGGCGGTCGAGATCGTCGACTCGGTTTACAATGCTTCCGGTGTTACGGCGATTTTCGAAGGCAACCCGATACAGCGCTACTTTCAGGACATACACGTGATTAGTCAGCATTCGCAGGGACGACTCGGCCATTACGAATGGATCGGAAAATATGCGCTAGGACTTAAGGTCGACCAAGCCCGATTTTAGCAGGAACATACCAAAGGGTCCGAGCGGCCGTAAAAGAAATTTCGGCGGCCCCACGTTTACAGGCTCTTGAAAAACTCGAAGTTCACAGTTGGACGCAATGGGCAATTGAATTATCCCGATCGCTGCAAAACTGGACAAGACATTCCACGTGGAGTAAATCTGCTCTTGAATTCCGGTTTAGGTGCTTCAAAAATTTGATGAAATCCAAATTGAAGGGCTTTTTCCCCTGCTTGTTGCTCCTGCACCTCGCTGCTTGCGCGGCGCAACGTCCCGTGCTCTATCCCAACGAACAATTGAAACGAGCGGGGCGCGAGGCCTCCGAGAAGCAAATCGATGAGTGTCTACGGGCGGCCGAAGAATATGTGACCTCGAGTAGTCGAGCCGAGGAGGTCGCCGGAAACACCGCTGGCAGCGTCGCAACGGGAGCCGGCGTCGGTGCAGCGGCGGGAGCCGCCGGCGGCGCGGTCTTCGGTCACGCGGGGACAGGCGCAGCGGCCGGCGCGGCAGGCGGTGCTGTCGCGGGATTGACTCGCGGCGCCATTCGTGGTTTCTCCGCTTCAGGCCGGCCCGATCCCGTCGTGAGAAACTACGTCGACCGTTGCCTGCGGGAAAAAGGTTACGACGTTATCGGATGGAATTAGATATTGTCCACTGATGCGCACTTGAATAGAATTGAATCATCCGACCAGCTTACAGCTTCTGTGGTAAGCGGCTGAAGCTGGGGGCTAGCTATGATCGTCCCGGGCCTTGCCGCGGCGTCTGGTTTGAAATATGTAAGTCATAACCACCTTAAAACTATCCCTAAACGGCAAAAGGGAGGACATAGTCATGAAAGACGGATTTAAAGTTATCGATGCCGACCGGCATATTCTCGAGCCGTCGGATTTGTATCAAAACTATTTACCCGAAAAGTTTAAGCACCGGGTGCGCCTGGCCGGACCGAACCAGACCGTGCGCGAAGTGGACGGCAAGCCGGTGTCCGATTCCGCCACGCGCCCGGGCCGAGTGATGGAGGACTTCGGCTATATTTTTTCTTCGTCCAAGCGCTGGCGCGAGTGCTTCGCGGATGCCTACGCCAACAAATTCGACCCCGCGTCCAATCTCCGCGATATGGACCGCGAAGGGATCGATGTCTCGGTTCTGTTCCCGACCATCGGTCTCTATATTATGTGGCGAGACGACATCGATCCGGAACTGAGCGCGGCGATTTGCCGGGCTTATAACACCTGGCTGGCGGATTACTGCGATCACGATCGCAAACGTCTTTACGGCGTTATGCTTTTGCCGCTGCAAGATCCGGCGCGGGCCGTCGAAGAGCTCGAATACGCCAGGGAGAAATTGGGCCTGGTCGGTATTTTCTGGCGGCCCAACAAATTTTGTGGCCGCACTTTCGCGAGCCCCGACTATTATCCGATCTACGATGCCTGCTCCGAGCTCGGCGTGACGATCTGCGTTCACGAAGGCGCGCGCACTGTTCTGCCGCAGGCTGGCTCCGACCGCTACAGCGAATTCGGTCGCCACGTCGCTTGCCATCCGCTCGAACAGATGCTGGCTTGCCTGAATTTCTGCGCCGACGGCGTGCTGGAAAAATTTCCCAAGCTGAAGGTAGCCCATCTCGAATCGGGCTGCGGCTGGGCGCCGTTCTGGCTGGAACGTATGGACGAGCATTGGGAACATGAATCCCACGGTTCAGCTAAGACCACGAAAGAAAAACCGAGCTATTACTTCAAGCGCAACTGCTGGATCAGCTGCGAAGCCGGCGAGGAACTGGCGCCGGTTTTTGTCGATCACGTCGGCGACGACTATTTGATGATCGCCACCGACTACCCGCACAGCGACGCCATCGATAAATTTCCGGACAAGACCGTCGGCGCGATCAGCAGCAACGACAAGATTTCCCGCGCGTCGCGCGCGAAGATTCTCTGGGACAACCCGACCAGGGCATTCAGTTTGGGGGCTTGAAGCATGTCGCGCCAGGGCGCTTCCGCTTAAGAGGAGGTCGATCATGATCAAAACTCAAGGCGTGCTGCATTTCAGTTTGCCGGCCACCGATCTGGACCGCAGCGCGAAGTTTTATCACGAGTTGCTCGGCATGAAGATCGTCGAGCAAACGCCGCGCATGGTTTTTCTCCAGAGCGGCGAGAATTATTTTATTATGGCCAAGGGCAATGCGCCGATGAAATACGATTCGCCCCAGACTACGCCGGTGCATCACGCGTTCAGGGTGAAGCCGGAAGATTTCGAGCCGTCGATAGAATTTTTGCGTAAGAACGGCGTCGATGTGTTTCACATCGAAGACCGTAACGAGGGAGTCTTCTGGGGCAAGCAGGCGTATTTCCTGGATCCGGACGGCAATAAACTCGAGATCTATGCCGGGCCCGGCGCCAAAAAAAACCTGAGTTTCTAGAACTCCACAAACCGGATCGCGCCCAGAGGGGGGCGCGGTCCGGCAGGTATTCTGAAACAACAATGGCAGATTTTTTATCTTTATCCTTCGGCCTTCCGCCTTTAACCTTTTGGCTTTACGTTCCGGCTCTCGTCGCGGCCCACTTTCCGCCGGCCTTAAGTGTCCCTTCGATTGAATTGCCAGTGATCCGTCCAGTGTAGTGCGCTTCGCCTGCGGAAAAGCTGATCTCCTCGCCGTTCAGCTTACCCGTGACCGGTGTGACCACGTTTCCGTTCCTCAGCGTGCCGGTAATCATCTGAAAAGTCTGCTTGAGCGTCAGCTCGCCTTGTCGAAGCTTCCAGGTACCTCCCACCTTTGCCGGCACGATCCATAGATGCGCCGTGCACCAGTTGTTGCAGCCCTCCACCGTCGCCGTTTCGTCGGGCTTCCATTCCTCCATATCAAAGGAGTTTGACACGATCCTAGTACCCGGTTTGAGATCGAGAATCTTCGGCCTGAGCTTGAGATTGATGCTCGGCAGCAAAAACATCGTAATAACCTGAGCCTGGGAAAGGTCGCTCTCGAACAGATCCGCTTTAACAAAACTCGCCTTGTCACTCACGCCTTCTTTGGCGGCGCTGCGTTTTGACAGCTCCACCATGTCCGGGTTGTATTCGATGCCAAGCGCCTTTGAACCCCGCTTCGCCGCCGTGATGACCGTGCGCCCGTCCCCGGAGCCGAGATCGATGACGTAATCCTTCGGTGTCACTTTGGCCATATCGAGCATCTTATCCACGAGCGCCTGTGGCGTCGGCACCCAAACAACGTCCTTGCCGGCTTGCCCGACCTCGGGCTGGTATTCCTTAGCCTGCTGCGCCCAAACGCTGCCGGCCGCCAACGCCATCGTCAATGACAGAGCTAAAAAAACCGTTCTGAGAGAATTACGTTTAATCACAATCTTCCTCCATGGTAAGTTTACAATTTCGCTTCTGGCCTTCGCTCGGGTCGAATGAAACGCGCCGGCGCATTTACCGGCATGTTTTGCTAACTTGCTGTCCGCGTCGCGCTCCACTTCCCGCCGGACTTGAGCGTCCCTTCGATGGAATTGCCACTGACCTGGCCGGCGTACTGCGCCTCGCCGGCGGAGAAGCTTATCTCGTCGCCGTTCAGCTTACCGGTGACCTGCGTGACCACGCTTCCATTCTTCAGCGTGCCGCTGATTATTTGAAAAGTCTGTTTTAGCGTCAGCTCGCCTTGCGAAGTTTTCCAGATGCCGCCGACGTTTGCCGGGACGATCCAGAGATGCGCCGTGCACCAGGAACTGCAGTTAGAAATTTTAGCAGTTTCATCGGGCTTCCAGTCAGCCATATCGAAAGTGTTCGACACGATACGCGTGCCCGGTTTGAGTTCGAGAATTTTGGGCCGGAGCTTCAAGTTGATACTCGAGAGTAAGAACATCGTAATGACCTGGGCCTGGGAGAAATCGCTTTCGAAAAGATCTGCTTTCACAAAACTAGCCTTGTCGCTGACGCCCTCTTTGGCGGCGCTGCGTTTCGACAGCTCCACCATGTCCGGGTTATATTCGATGCCAAGAGCCTTTGCGCCCCGTTTCGCCGCCGTAATGACCGTGCGCCCATCGCCGGAACCCAGATCGATGACGTAATCTTTCGGCGTGACCTTGGCCATGTCGAGCATCTTGTCCACCAGCGCCTGCGGCGTTGGCACCCAAACGACGTCTTTTCCTGCCTGACCAACCCGTGGCTCATAATCCTTTGCTGGCTGCGCCAGAGCGGGGCTCGCTGCCGTCAACGCAACAAGGCACGCCAATGCCAGGAAACGAGTAAACGTCTCTGATAACTTCATCCATTCCTCCAAAGCTTACGCGCCGCGTCGCGTCTCGTCGACGGCCCGGTCCCGCCCGCGGCGACATTAACGAGACGCCCAGGCATTGTCAGCAGCGCTGCGGGCATGTGACGAAGCAGGTGCGCTCGGTCAGGTGCACGTTTCTCTCTGCAATGATCTCTAACGCGAGACGGCCGCAACGGGCTAGATTGGTGGTGTGCGCTGCGACGCAGGCCAGCGGCAACCACCTTGCGCGGAGCCAGAAATGCTCATTGGTCTATTCATCATTGCGGTGATCCTCGGACTTGCGTTCCTTCCGCAGGTCTGGGTCCGAGGCGTCATAGAGCGCCACTCGCGCATGCGGGCCGATATCCCCGACACCGGTGCCGAGTTCGCGCGCCACCTGCTCGACCGTCTCAACCTCGCCCATGTCAAGGTGGAGGAGAGCAAAGAGGGCGACCACTACGATCCCGAGACCAAGACGGTGCGCCTGATGAACTCCCACTATGGTGGGCGCTCGCTCTCAGCCGTGGTGATTGCCGCGCACGAGGTGGGCCACGCGATCCAGGACGCGATGGGCTATGCCCCACTCAAGACACGAGTGCGCCTCGCCAGGCAAGCACAGCGTTTCGAGACGGTGGGCGCGGTGGTGATGCTGGCCTCCCCGCTTGTCGTGCTGCTCGCTAAGTCTCCATTTCTATTGGTGCTCGAGATCATGGTCGGCCTCATGATGCTGAGCTTCGCGGTGCTGATTCAAATGGTGACGCTACCGGTCGAGTTCGACGCTAGCTTCCGGCGCGCGCTTCCAGTGCTCGAGGCGGGCCGATACATCAAGCAGCAGGACATGCCGGCAGCGCGACAGATCCTGCGCGCCGCGGCCCTCACCTACGTAGCGGCCGCAGCGCTGAGCCTGCTCGATGTAATGCGTTGGGTCAGGGTGCTGCGGTTCTGAATCCGCCCTCCACCGAAAGCGGGGCGAGAGAGGG
>DATBLC010000150.1:0-121227 GCA_036555515.1 Binatia bacterium | reverse complement strand
CATCTACCGCCGGGGCAGAGAGATGTGGACGATCCGCAATTCATTCGATTCAAAAAAGCGCTACTGCAAACAGTGCTCAAACTCATGGAAGAAAATGAGGTGCCGCTATGAAAAGATTCAATGCCGCGTTGATCCTGTTTTCGGTTGCATTCGTAAGCCCGCTCTGCGGCGGATTAGCGGGCGCGGGGCAAGCCGTGGAGCCGCCGACCCTTGAGATGGCTCTGCCCGACGACGGCGTGTTCGGTTTGGGAGGCCAATACCTCATCGACAAGGGTTTGGACAAGAAAAATGGTTTTATCATCAAGCCGCGCTGGGCGCCGGTTGCGGAGGCGGAAAAATTGCTGGCTATTGGGGCCGTTCCATTGGGTCTTGCCACCGCGGAGTCGGCGGTGCGGGCCAATTTGAACAATATTCCGATCCGCCTTATCCAACCCTACATGACGCCCCACAATTCCGTTGTCGTGCGCAAAGATGCCCCTTACAAAAGCTTAAAGGATCTAAAGGACAAACCCTTTGCCGTGCCGCCGGAGGTTACCTCGGCTTACAATAATTTCGATTACATCATGAAGAAGCAAGGCATCAATATCGAGAAGTATTATCAACTAAAAAAAATCGGCGCCCCCGGCATGTACGCGCTCTTGGAAAGGGGAGAAGTGGAAGCCGCCTATAGCTGGGAGGCCCATGTTTCTAAGCTGCTGGTCACCGGCAAGTATCGGGTCCTTGTAAGTCCGCGCGAAGAAATGAATCGGTTGTTAAATACTAAGGTCAAAATCCTTGGCTGGGTCGGCGCATTGGACTCATGGATCGGCAAGAATCAGTCGTTCATTGCAAAATTTCGCGCCGCCTGGCAGGAAATGATCAAAGGCGTGCAGTCCGACGAAGAGCATTTCAAGAAATACGGGAAAAAGTTCTTCGGTCTGGAAAAGCCGGATGAGCTGAAGCTTGGTTGGACCCGCACGAGGCAGTTTTTGTTGCCGCCCGACTTCCCTTGGCCCGACAAGACGAATCTCGATATCGAGAAGCGCTACCTGAAAGAAAGCGTCGAGTTAGGAATCTTTGCCAAAGAAGGCGTGGGCGTTATCGACGCGATGTTCGCGCCATAGGGCGCGTTGCGCGCGTGTCAGCCGTTCAGTACGCTAAATCGTTCGAGCCGTTTAATCCACTCAAATGCCAACGTGTGACCACTTTGACGGGGGTTTTTAGCCGCTCAACGAGCTAGAAATCGTCTAGAGTTCAACATCTGGGTCGATCGAGAACGCTCATCGTGATACGCAAAATGCTTTTAAGCCCGACACTGTAGACCTTAGACTCTATACTTAATTAAGGAGCGATCATGTTCGACAGCTCAAAAATTCAACCGTCTATTGCCTTTAGCGATCTGCGCGAATGGATGCGTGAAGCGGAAAAACTCGGTGAGTTGAAGACCTTACTTGGCGCCTCGTGGCAGGAAGAGATCGGCTTGGCGACCGATGTCGTAGTGCCCCCCGATGACGGGCCCGCGGTAATCTTCGATGAGGTTCCAGGCTGTCCCAAGGGCTTTCGCGTCATCATCAATACCTTCGCCGGAAAGCGGCGCGCCATGACCTTTGGATTTCCCCAGGGCCTGACTAAGCAGGAGCTGAGCGACGCGTACTTCGAGCATTACCAGAAAAATCCCAAACATCTTGCCCCCACTTTCGTCGATAGCGGGCCGATCTTTGAGAATAAACTTCGAGGCGACGAAATTGATATCATGAAATTCCCGACGCCGATCTGGCATGTTAATGACGGCGGCCGTTATATCGGAACGGGTTGCTATTCCGTCACCATGGACCCGGATGAAAAATGGATCAATGCCGGTTGCTACCGCGCCATGATTCAAGACCGCAAAAGCGTCAGCTTGCTGATGGTGCCCGGCAAGCATGGTTACATGCACCGGCAGAAATACTTCAGCAAGGGGCAGAAAATGCCCTTGGCGCTGGTGCTCGGCGGCGACCCGCTGTTTTTCTTCATGGCCGGCACGGAACACCCCTACGGCGTGTGTGAGTATGATGTCGTCGGCGGCATGCGCGGCAAGCCCGTGGAAGTCGTGCGCGGCAAGATTACAGGCCTGCCCTTTCCGGCCAACTCCGAAATTGTCTTCGAGGGTTTCCTGAATAACGATAACCGGAAATTCGAAGGGCCCTTCGGCGAATGGACCGGCTATTATGCTTCCGACGAGAGCGCGCAGCCCGTGCTTGAAGTCGAAGCGATCTATCATCGCAATGATCCTATTATCCTGGGCGTTCCGCCCATCGGCGGCGGCTCGGACGAAATGGCGCGTTACCGTGCGATCATGCGCTCTGCAATGGTGAAGCAGCAATTGCGTAACGCGGGCGTGCCGGATGTGACGCAAGTTTGGCCACACGAAATCGGCGCGTCGCGCATGCTGGTGGCGCTCGCCGTGAAGCAGCGATATCCCGGCCATGCCAAGCAGGTAGGCGTGCTAGCGGCGAGCTGCGGCGCGGCGGTGTACGGCTGCAAGATGGTCATCGTGGTTGATGATGATATCGACGTCTCGAATCTCGACCAGCTGATATGGGCTACTCTTTCGCGTTACGATCCCGCGACCTCGGTGGACATACTGCGGCGCATGCGCAGCACGCCGGCCGATCCCCGGCTGACGCCAGAACAGCGCAAGGTCCGAGATTTCACAAACTCCCGCATGGTTATCGACGCGACTCGACCTTATGAATGGAGGGACAAATTTCCCAAGGTCAACGCGCCGAGCCAGGAGATCGTCAAAAAGGCGCGGGAGATGTTTGGCTATCTACTGAAATAGACTTGACCGCAGAGAGTTGTCCTGGGCCCTTCAACCAAGCTCGGGATCAACTCCGTCAAAGAACCATGGTTCGACAGGCTGGACATCCTGAGTCCATCGAAGGGCAATGCGCGCGAAGTAGGGGACGGTCGCGACCGTCGCCTACGCCTTGTATTCCGCTGACTTCAGAAAAAACTACTTGAGTATCTCCTTCAATTTTTCCACCAGAGGTTTCTCCAGGCCGTAGGTGCGTGCCACGACTTTTTCCATCTCTTCTCCTGAAAGCGGGTTCAAGTCGAGACGCGCTTTCTGCGCGTCGGCGAGAAACTCCGGATCTTTCAACGTGTCGGCCAGCGCTTTGCGCAGGCTGTGCACGCGGTCTTTGGGCGTCTTGGGCGGCATCACGTATGGCCGCGCCAGCGCACCGTAGTCATAGACCGCGACTTCGATCAACTTACGAGAATCCTCGTTTTTAACAAATTCGCCGATCGAAGGAACGTTGGAAATCTCGGGATGGCGTTGCGCTATTCCTAACAGTACGACTACCACCGAGCCTGATTTGATTTCTTGGGTCCAGGTCGATTTAAATGATTCCCAGGAATTGGTGACGCCCTGGAGCTCGCCGCTGTTGACTGCGAGGCGAATATCAGCGGTGCCTTTATACCCGGAGATTATCTGGACGGGCACACCGATGGTGGCGCGGAAAACTTTAGTGGCGTCATCGGTGGCGGCGCCGGGACCCACGCCGCCGAACTTGAGCTGTGTCTTGGAGGCTTGCCACTGCTCGACGGTGGTAATCCCGGTCGACTTGGCAATTCCGGCCGCGATAGTGTCTTGAGCCGGCGCGCCGAGGAACTCGAACTTCGGCCCCTCGAATTGGATCCCCGGCTTGCCGAGCACTTGTTGGAGCATGAGTCCGCCGATGAAATGGCCGATGGTCAGCCCGTCCGGTTTGGCGACGTTGTAGACATAATTCGCCGAGATTAGAGTGCCGGCCCCCGTCATGTTCTCAACGACGAAGGTCGGGTTGCCGGGAACATGCCTGCCGATATGCCGCGCGATGGCGCGTGTATAGGTATCGTACCCGCCGCCTGCTGAGCCACCGACGATGAATCGGACGGTCTTGCCCTTGTAAAAGGGTTCTTGAGCCGAAGCCGGCTCCAGCCCCGAATTGAGCAGGAAAGTGAGCGTAAGAATCGTCCCTGGGATCGCATGTAGCCTCATCTTATCGATCTCCTTTTTCTTGACATGTCCCGGCGACTTTGCGCGATTATTAGCAGAGAGGATTCCTGCTATGCAACTTGCATTAGGGTTTCAATATGCGCATTATCCCAGCCCAAGAGGAGCGATTCGAATGCAGTACCGTTACCTAGGGAAGCAAAGGCTAAGGGTTTCAGCGATCGGCTACGGCTGCCCGCCGTTTCAAGGCAAACTCGGCGAGGCCGATGAGAAGCAAGCCATCGCCGTGCTTCATCGCGCCATCGATATCGGCGTGAATTTTATCGACACGGCCGATCACAACAACGGCAACAACGAAGAGATCCTCGCCAGGGCGCTCAAAGGCAAGCGCGATAAAGTCGTACTGACAACCAAGTTCGGCAACCTGCGCGGCCAGCCCTGGGCCGAGGGGCGCGCGGTGGAAGGAAGGCCGGAATATGTTTTCTGGGCTTGTGAGAATTCGCTGCGGCGGCTGAATACCGATTACATCGATCTCTATTACATGCATCGTGTCGATCCCAAAGTGCCGATTGAGGACACGGTGGGCGCGATGGCGCGGCTCATCGAACAAGGCAAAGTGCGCCACATCGGTCTCAGCGAGGCCGGCGGTGCAACCTTACGTCGCGCCAACGCGGCGCATCCGGTGACGGCGGTGCAAAGCGAATATTCCCTTTGGACGCGCGATTACGAGAAGGACACCATTCCGGTGGTGCGCGAGCTGGGCATCGGCTACGTGGCCTATTACGCCTTGGGGCGCGGCCTTCTCGGCGGCGCGTGGAGGAATTTTTCCGAACTCGGAGAAAAAGAAGCGAAACGGCGTGGCCCGCGCTTTCACGAGAACAACTTTCAGCGCAATGCGAACCTGGTCCGGCAATTGGAGGTAATCGCCGGCAAAAAGAAATGCACGGTGGCGCAGTTAGCTCTGGCGTGGATACTGCGTCAGGGCGATTTTTTTGTGCCGATTCCGGGGACGTTTAAAATTCCGCATCTCGAAGCGAACGCCGCGGCGGCGGACATAGAGTTGACGCCGGACGATCTCGCCGCCGTGGATAAAATATTTCCGTCCGGCGCCGCCGCGGGTGCGCGCCATGATTATGACCGGTCCAAGGAATTGAACATCTAAAATAACCGTTCAAATCGTTCAAACGGTTCAGAACGCAATCGTATCGGAGGCAAAATGCGCATCCTGATTACCGGAGCCGGAATGATCGGCTGTTACGCGGCGCGGGAATTGATCGCGGTCGGCGACGGCGTGACATTCTTCGATCTCGCGCCGCGGGCGGATTATGTCCAGCATGTCATTCAACGCCCTTTATCGATCGTGCGCGGCGACATCCGCGAGCTGCCGGCGCTGGTTGAAACCGTACAGAATACCCGGCCAGACTGCGTCATTCACACCGCCGGTCTGCAAGGGACGCGGGTGCCGTACTTCGGTTTCCAGGTGAATCTCGTCGGAACGATAAATGTCGCCGAAGCGGTACGCTTGTGCGGGGTGAAGCGGCTGATCCATGCGAGCAGTCAAGGCGTTTACGATCTTTCGAATCCACCGGAGAAAATCGCTGAAGATTGGCCGAGCAACGGCGCCGGTCGCGTCTACCAGAGTTCCAAGGTGGCGTGTGACGAGGTTCTGACCGCCTACGCGGCGTATTATAACTTCGAATTGGCCTTGCCGCGCTTCGCGTCGGTTTATGGCTATGGCCCTTATACCGGTGGCGGCAACGTCGGCATCGATATGCACGCGATGCTCACGGCCGCGCTGGAAGGCCGCCTCGCCCCGATGGGTCCGGGCATCGCCGACCGCAACGATTTCGTTTACGTCAAGGATATTGCGCAGGGCTTGAGGTCCATCGCCCACGCGCCGCGCCTGGAGCATCAGGTCTACAATTTGGGAACAGGCGATTGCACCAGTGTCCACGATATACAACTGGCTCTGCGTCGCATTCTCGGGGATGTGCAATTCAGCCGCGATGTCTCGACGCGGCCGCGGCCGGCATTGGATATTTCACGGGCGCGAAAGGAACTGGGTTACGAGCCTCGTTTCGACATAGAATCCGGTTTGCGCGACTTTATCGCGGAGATGGGGCGAAAATAAGGCGGTCAAACGGTTCATCCCGATCCGTGCTCGTCGCTCGTGCTCGTGTTCGTGTCGGATTGCGAGCACTAGCGACGAGCACGATTACAGGGATTGCGGCGCCGGCATGACGGCGCCGCAATGCTTGCAGGTGCGGAATTCCTCGCTGTCGAAAAATCGCTTATAAGCATTCGATACCGGGTCTTCGGCATAGTCGCGCACGACGAAGGTTTCTTCGTGGAGCAGAGCGTCGCACCCAGGGCAGTACCAGTGGAAGCGGTCGACTTCGCCGGCGCGCCGTTTGCGTTCTGAGATTAGCGCAAAAGCGTCGGGCGGAAAGCGCGGCGAATGAGGCGTCCCGGCCGGAGTGTGAATGATCGCGCCTTCGGAGATGATGGCAACGTCTTCTTTTCCTTCCGGCGTTCTGTAGTGTAAGCGCATTTCACCCTTGATCATATACATGGTTTCGTCGCTTGGGTTGATGTGAAACTCGCTGCGATATTCGCGGCCTCGGGCAACGAAGCACAGCGAATCCGGACTCTGCCACAGGACGGAAACCCGCTTGCCGCTTTGGGCGAGCTTGTTGCCGTGTTCCAAGAGATTAACGATAGGCATCGAGAACATAAAGAGTCTCCTTTCGCGGCGTTGAACAGCGTTCGCAATGAGACGGTAGCATAGCTCTTTGCTGCACCCTAGTTGGAGTAATGGAGTATCGGAATGTTGTCGAATACCTCCTAAATCGATCACTCCAATATTCCAATAGTAATAGTCCACTACTCCAGTTTTGCCGCCCTAGTCCGGCAGCGCTTTACCTTTGGTCTCGCGCGCAAAAACGAGCACGACGAGACCGAGAAGATAAATGAGCCCGATGGTAGTTATGGCCTTGGCAAAAGAGCCATGGGTGGCCACCAGCGCGCCGGCGACGAAGGGCGCCGCGGCGGAAAAGAAACGCGCGAAGTTGTAACAAAATCCTTGGGCCGTGGCGCGGATGGCAGTGGGAAATAGCTCGGGAAGATAGACTGCGAAGCCGGTAAATACGCCGGCGCCAAAGAATCCGACGAGGGGTGACACTAGAACCGCCAATGAATAATCTTCGACGAAAGAAAACGTCATCGGGATCGCGACGGCAGCTCCCGTGAAGTAGATTGTCAGCGCAGTCTTGCGGCCCCAGCGGTCGGCGATGAGCGGCAAACAGAGGCAACCAACGATCCCTCCCCCGTTCAGAACGCTTGTGACCAGGCTTACCTGTGGGATCACGGCTTTCGGTCCTTGGGCGCGAAGCAAATCGGTGACCCAACTCGGAACCCATTGGATGGCCCCTTGGTATCCGAAGGTCGCGACAACGGCCATGCCGGTGCCTACGAGAACGTCGCGCCGCACCGGCTTTACAAACAAAGATGGGAGCGGGTTCCTGGTTGCCTTGGCTTGAACCCAACGTTCGGGCTCGTCTAGAGTCCGGCGAATGTAGAACGCAACGATTGCCGGCAATATTCCCAACGCGAAGACCCAGCGCCAACCGTAGGGCCCGATCAGTAAATAAAGCAAAGATGCGAGGAAGAAACCGACACCGCCGGAAGCTTGCATGATGCCGGCGGCTTTGGCGCGCGACCGCGCCGGCCAGGTTTCGGCGATCAACGCGACGCCGGCGGACCATTCTCCGCCGATGCCGAGGCCGGTCATGAAACGATAGATCGCCAGTTCTTGCCAGCTGCCGGCGGTGGCGCACAAACCGGTGAATCCGGCGTAGATGAGAATCGTAAGCGCAATGGTTTTAGATCGACCGTAGCGGTCCGCAATGGGTCCGAAGATGAGGCCGCCCAGAGCCCAGCCGACCATGAAGATGCTCAGTACAATCCCGCCGTACCAACCGATCACCGCGCTTTCCGTTGTACCCAACAGGTCGCTCATGGCGGGAAACAAAATAATGGCGTAGAGATAACCATCCATGATGTCGAGCGCCCAACCGAGGCAGGTGCAAACGAGCACGCGCCACTGATAGGGCGTAAGTTCTTGGTGCCATTTGGCTTCAGGGATCATCAGGCAGTCCAGGGTCTAGTGTCCCGGGTTTAGGTTCTCGGGTCCAAGAGGCAAGATCAAAGGCCGCTAAGAAAAGGCTCACCGGCTTCAATCCGCTTGCTCATTCGTGTTCGTTTCTCGTGCTCGGACGAACACGAGAAACGAACACGAACCACGAAAACTGCGCTTGTGGTCTGTGAGATATATGCTCGCGCAGCGTGGTGCAGGACATTGTAGCAAACGGATGGTTAACCCTGTTCTTTCGGCCGCGGTCAATTCTCTTTCGCGAAGGACAACTCCCAACGGTTGCCGTCCGGGTCGAAGACGTTGATCGAATAGTTGTCAGTGCCGCGATGGGGGCGGATTTTCTCTATATTCGCGCCGATAGTTTGTAGTGCTTTGAGCGCTTTGTCCTCCTCCTGCCAGGGAATGTTCAGGGTATGGTGCGGGTCGGCGGCGCGCGGCCCCTTCGCTGCGTCAAAAATATGGACTTCGAAGTTGCCGAGCCGCACGTCGATTTCTCGGACCTGGCCGGCTTTCAACTGTTCCTCGGTGGGCTCGACTTTCTTTACGACTTGACCGCCGAGCGTCTTGGTATAAAACTCCACGGACTTCTCTAGGTCCTTCGCGCTCATGGCAAAGGTTCTGATGCCCTTTATTTCGAACATAGAATCCTCCTTGATCTAAACCGCGCTGCGCGCGTTCCAGTCGTTCCAAAAGTTCCAGTCGTTCCAAATGTTCCAATCGTTCCAACGTCAATATGTTAATCCCGGCTGCTCCGACGGCTTGAACGATTTGAACGGCTTGAACTACTTGAACCCGGCCGCAATTACTGGTCCATGAGAATCTTCACACGCGCCACGACTTCAGGCGTCTGCGCCATCACTTGTTTGGCCAACGCTTCCAGTTCTTCTCCCGTGGACGGGGTGATATCCAAGTTTTTTCGCTTCGCTTCAGCCAACAGCTCGGGATCGCTCATAGTCTTGAGGAAACCCTCGCGCAAAATTTTGGTCCTGGCGGATGGCAGCCCTGGCGGAGCGACAATGGGCCGGCCAAAGTCACTGGAGGCAAACACGAGCGGCAGCAAACGGCGCTCGGATTCGGAGGTCTTGAATTCGTTCATCAGCTCATAAATCGTCGGCGCGTCTGCGATGCGCGGATCGCGGCTCGCGCCGGTCTGCATCAAGATGCGAGCGAAGCCGGTCTTGCGCCAGGTATGGTAGGGCTCGCGGGTATGATACGCCTGAATAGTAAGGGCCCGGCAGTGAAGTTCGCCCCGCTCAACCGCCAAATCGATTTCTCCTCCTCCTTTGTAGCCAGCAACAATCGTAAATTTTGTCCCGAGCGTTTCCTCGAGCAGTTTAGGCAAATAACTGCCGGAGGTGCCGGCGCCGGTGGAGCCACATTTAGGGGGCTCCTTCGCCCGGCGCACGTCGGCCAGGCTTTTATGTGGAAGATCAGCGCGCATATATAAAAGGTGATCCGATTTGTCGGAACTGCCGAGCCAGGTAAACTTACTCCAATCATATTTGACTTCCGGTTGTTTGATCAGTTGGTTGAAGTAAATCGACGGCTGGATCGCGCCGATAACCAGGCCATCGGCTTTGGCAACGCCATAGATGTAGTTGGCGCCGATGATCGATCCGGCCCCTTGCATGTTCTGCACGATAAAATTGGGCTGACCCGGAATGTGTTTGCCCATGAACTGCGCCATGAGCCGGGCGTAAAGATCATAGGCACTCCCCGCGCTGGCAGCGGCGATGACCGTGATGGTTTTTCCTTGATAGAATGGACTTTGCGCCCATAGGTTCGATTGCGTTGCAAGGAACGCGAGAAAGAACAGTAACGCGACCATACTTCCTCCTTACTGCCGGCATCGATGAGCGAACATACTTGATGTGATCAATTTCCTCGTCGATGCGAGTTCATAGGCCGAGCGGCGAGTCATGGCTTTGGCTTAACATCCACTTGAGACATGTGTCAATTGCGGTTTACTGTTTCATTTCCTGATTGACAGCGCTTCCAATGCCGTGGTTTAAGGTGCGAAGAATCGGCTCTGAGGAGGTCGCCATGATTAACGGATATCGAGTCTACGACGCCGACGCGCATGTCAATGTCGCACCACAAATGTGGGCGGATTTGCCCAAGGAATTCGCTGCCCGACGGCCGCGCCCGGCGTTGATCCATGACAGTGGCGAGTTGGCGTCCTACACCGCGGGCTGGCTCATCGACGGCCGGATGGAGCCGCATGCGCTAGGACCCGGACTGCAGCCGGCGACATCGCCGCGCTGGGTAGTCGAAGGCCCGAGCCGGGGCTCGCTGACGATTGTCGACCCCGAGGCGCGGATTCGCGATCTCGACCGCTTGGGTATCGACGTTCAATTTCTGTTTCCCTCTACGTTGTACGCGCGATGGACCGCCGATCCACATTTCGAAGCGGCGCTTTTTCGTGCCTTTAATCGTTTCATCGCGCGCCAAACGGAGCCGTACTCCAAACGATTGAAGTGGGCCGGGCTGGTGCCCTTGCGCGACACCCGTGAATCCATTGCCGCGCTGGAAGAGATGATCAAACTCGGGGCGTCGGCGGCGGTGGTCTTCGGCACCGCGCACGACAAGATGCTATCGGACGCGGGCTTCAATGAGTTTTGGGACGAGTTCGCGCGCTGCAAGCTGCCGCTCTGCGTGCACATGGCAGCGAGCTTCCCCGCCTTCGATAGCTGCGTCGAATCGTTTCTGGACGCTCATGCTCTTAGCATGGCGTTACCGGCGCAGATGGCGTTTGTGGCGTTGCTCGGGCGCGGCATGATGGACCGCTATCCTGATCTTCGGATCGCCTTCATGGAATTCGGCGCGGAATGGATTTTCTACATGGTAGGTCGCTTGGATCATTACATCGAGCAGGATCGAGCACTCCAACCCAAGGTTCTCGAGGCGCGCATGCCGAAAAGAACCATGAAAGAATATCTAAAGTCGGGACGCATTTTTATCTGCGGCGAGATGGAAGACCCGCTGATGAAAGAAGAAATCGCGCTCTTGGGAGAGGAGCACTTGCTTTACTCGTCCGATTTTCCTCATGGCGAGGGCCGGGAAAACGCCGCGCAGGAGCTCTTGGCGCGAACCGATATCAGCGATGTTCAGAAACAAAAAATCTTGTACGATAATCCGATCCGGTTGTTTGGAGAAATCTGAGAGCGGCGGCTCGCCGCGCATTTCACGCGCTACGTGGTCTTGCGAAAATTAACCGTTGACAGCCGGCGATAAGAGGGAATAGGAATACGACAGATTGAGTTTGCCGAAATTTCTCGGCCAAGGAGACGATCCCATGATGCTGGGCGGGCACGCAGTGGCTCAGTGCCTTCGCAACGAAGGCGTAAAACATGTCTTCAGTGTTCCGGGCGAAAGCTACATTGCCGTCGTCGACGGGCTCTGGCATATTCCCGAGATCAAGCTCATTACCAATCGCCATGAGGGCTGTGCCGCATTCATGGCGGAAGGGTACGCCAAGTCAACGCGCACGGTCGGCGCTTGCATCGTCACGCGCGGCCCAGGCGCGACCAACGCGAGCATCGCCATTCACAGCGCCAAATATGATTCGGTGCCGATGGTGCTCCTGGTCGGTCAAGTCGGGCGCGGCGCGCGCGGGCGCGAGGCGGGTCAGGAGCTCGATTACACGCATTTCTTCGGCAGCATCGCTAAGTGGGTTGTCGAAATCAACGATGCCACACATATTCCAAGAGTGATGACCCGCGCATTTCACGTCGCTCGGACCGGCAGGCCCGGACCCGTCGTCGTCTCGCTGCCGCGGGATGTTACCGAGGACAAGGCCGATATCGTCATGATAGATCCATATCCCTCGACGCGACCGAGTCCCGATAGCAAATTAATCGAGGAAATGATCGGACGCATTAACGCCGCCAAAAAACCGATCCTGCTGGTCGGGTCGGGAACTCAGTATGCAGGCGCTTGGCAGGAGTTAATCGATTTCTCCGAGAGATTTCACATACCGGTGCTAACAGCCTATAGGCGCCAGGATGCGTTTCCCAACAGTCATCCGAATTACATCGGCAATTTATCGACAACCAACAAGGCGCTGCGTGAATTGGCGGCAAACGAAGCCGACCTGGTGGTTGTGCTCGGCTGCCGGTTGAACCAACAGACTTCCGCCGGTTTTTCATTTCCGCGTCCGGGACAGGCGTTCATTCAGATCGACGCCGATGAACAAAACATCGGACAAAACTCGCGGCCCGAAGTGGGCATCGTGGCTGACGCCAAGCAAGCTCTGCTGGAAGCGCTGAAACATCCCGGCCCGCGACCCAATGAAAGCCGCGCCTCTTGGATCGCGGAACAGCACGCGGCGCAGAAGCGCTATTGCGTGCCCGGCGAACGTCCCACACGGCGCGTATCCATGGAACGCGTAATGGCCGACCTGAGAAAAGCCCAGCCCGCCAATGCCATCACCACGACGGACGCGGGCAGTTTCGGCCAGTGGCCGCAGCGCTATATAGAGTTCGAGCATCCCAACTCATTAATCGCGCCGACATTAGGCTGCATGGGACCGGGCGTGCCAACGGCGGTTGCGGCCAAGCTTGCCCATCCAGAGCGTCCGGTCATTGCCCACGTAGGAGATGGCGGTTTTTTCATGACCGGTCAAGAACTGGCGACGGCGAAGCAGTACGGCGCCGCCATCGTCACGATCGTCTACAACAATGGCGGTTACAATACGATTCGCATGCATCAAGAAGCGATGTTTCCCGGCCACTCCTATGGCATGGAGCTGGAAAATCCGGATTTGGCCGCGTTGGCAACGGCCTATGGCGCGTTGGGTTTCAAAGTTAGCCGGGATGAAGAGTTTCTGCCGGCGTTCAGGCAAGCGATCAGCGCCGACCGGTCGGCGCTCATCGAGGTGTTGACCGATTATGAGTTCGCGACGCCGACGGCGACATTGTCGGAGCTTTCCGGAAAATCATTGCAAGGAGAGTAACTCAGCATATCAACACTCGTACGCCGGACTGGTCGTCGCCGTAAAATTTTTGAAATTACAGTAAAATCGCTTGCGCAATTTTTCCGCGAAGAAATAATAGAGTGTTTTTATCAGGTAGACGTTGGCATCGGCAAGGGAAGTGTTGTTTCGGGATTGATCAACCCTATTGAAATGGGAGTGAGGATATCCCGCCAGAAAAGGAGGATTGAGCAATGAAGATAGCCGCGCTTGTCATCCTGCTACTTTTTGTTTCGCCGCTGGAGAGCTGGACACAGACCCGCAAGCCCTCGTCGATCGCGGAGTTGGCCGCTTACATGGGCGCGGATCGAGAACAGCTGCTTTATGCCGGGGCCAAAACCGAAGGCAAGGTGGTTTGGTACACCTCGCTGGCCGGAGGATCTTACAAAGCATTGGCTGCTGCGTTCGAGATGAAGTATCCCGGCGTGGCGATGGAAACTTATCGCGCCTCAGGGAGTGAATTGACCCTCAAGCTGAGCGAAGAGAGCAAAGCGCGGCGCAACATCGCGGATACCATCGAAACGACGGAAGGTAATCTCATGTTCATGCGCGACAGCAACCTGCTCCGCCCTTATACCTCGTTACATCTCAAAAAATATCCCGATGATGCCAAGGAGCTGGCGCAGAAAGGGCTCTATTACTGGGCCCTCGCCAGAGAATCCTATATCGGTTTTATGTACAATAAAAACCTCGTGTCCAAAGGATTCGCGCCAAAAGGCTTTGACGCCCTCCAGACTCCGGAGCTCAAGGGCAAGATGGGCATCAGCACGGGGGAGACGAGCGGCAAGATCATCGGGGCGATGATCAAAACCAAAGGTGAAGAGTTTGTCAAAAAATTGAAAGGACAGGAGATCAAACTCTACACGATCGACGCGCCAGCCCTGGTCAGCGTCATCGCTTCGGGAGAAATTGTCGCCTCGCCCGCGATCTTCCAAACCCACACTTTGCTTGCGGCCTCGAAGGGGGCACCAGTGCAATGGGCGCCCATGGAAATAGTTCCGACCAACGTGGGCAGCGCGGCCGTCGCGCTCAATCCACCCCATCCCCACGGCGCGCTGCTCATGGCGGATTTTTTATTGAGCCCCGAGGGACAGGCAATATTGGAAAAATTCTACTACGGTAGCGCCACCAAGGATCAGGGATTCAAGAAATGGCGCCCTGAACGCGGGCTGTCAACGGATAAGTACGAGAAAGACCTGCTGCATTGGGAAAAACTGCTTAAGGACATAACCCGGAAGTGAGCCGAGACAAATGACCGGGGCACCGGGCGGTATTCTATAAGGAGTCGAATATGAAAACGTTCCCGATAATTGACGCCGATGGTCACGTGAGCGAATCCAACGAGAGTCTAAAGAGACATTTGAAGCGCGAATATCGCGATCGCCCGCTAATGCATTCGGAGGCCTGGGACCGAACCTTTGGCGGAACGCTGGGCAAGCGCAACGAAGACCCGAGAGTTCAATTGACCGATATGGATGTCGATGGCATTGACATCCAGGCGATATTTCCGAGTCATCTCTCGCTGGCCGCCGAAAAAGAAACCGATTTGGCCATCGACATCGCGCGCGCCTATAACGACTGGCTCGCGGAGTTTTGCGCCACGGATGCCCGGCGTCTCAAAGGCGTGGCGATGGTGGCGCTGCACGATGTTGCGTCGGCGGTGAAAGAGGCGCGCCGGGCGGTCGAAGAACTGGGCTTCGTCGGCGTCATGATGCCCACCAACGTGCGCGACCAGGACATCGGCAAGCGGCAGTTCTGGCCGTTTTATGAAGAGGTCGAACGGCTCGGCGTGGGATTGGCGCTTCACGGCGGCATCCGGGCGGCGGAGCGCATGCATGGGCGATTCGATAGCTTTATCGCGGTGCATAGTGTTTCTTTCCCCTTCGAGTGCATGGCGGCCCTGACGGGGCTTATATTTGCCGGGGTGCCCGAGATCTTTCCCAAGCTGCGGATCGCGGCGCTGGAAGCTTGCTGCGGCTGGGTGCCGTTCTTGATGGATCGGCTCGACGAAGAGTTTGAGAAACGCGGCGCGCGCGAAGCACCACTGCTCAAGCGCAAGCCAAGTGAATATATGACCGCCGGGCAAATCTATTACGCCTTTGAGTTGGAAGAATCGACACTGCCCTACGTGATCCAGCGCATCGGCGCGGATAAGCTGCTCTATTCGTCGGACTATCCGCATTGGGACAGCTCCTGGCCGAACACAGTGAGAATGTTTAAGAGCAGGGAAGACGTTTCACAGTCTGACAAGCAGCAAATCGCTTGGAATAATCCGCAGAACTTTTATGGTTTCGAAGCCGAGCCGGGGTAGGCAAGACTCTGAAGAGGAACTTGGAAATGGGAATCATCGACGCCGACACCCATATCGATGAAACGGAAGATACCTGGGAGTATATGCGGGGAGATGATTTGCAGTTCAAGC
This sequence comes from Binatia bacterium, assembly GCA_036555515.1. Taxonomy (GTDB): domain Bacteria; phylum Desulfobacterota; class Binatia; order UBA9968; family UBA9968; genus DATACQ01. Next base: position 105,722 of record DATBLC010000150.1, on the reverse strand, counting down.
CGACCACGGCCTATCCGGCGAACCCGGATCCGACCAAAGTGCCGACGCGCTACTGGATCATTGACGGGCGGCGCCAGCTCCGCTTCATTCGCGGTGACGAAGAGACGGGCACGGTGGTGGAGTCGAGGGAATTGCTGGATGTGCGGGTTCGTCTCAAGCACATGGACGAGCTGGGAACCGACATCCAGGTCATGTACCCGACGCTCTTTTTGATGGAGGCGACCGAGAGACCGGAGGTCAACACAGCGTTGCGCCGCAGTTACAACCGTTGGCTCGCCGATCGCTGCGCGCAATCGAACGGCCGGTTGCGCTGGGTTTGTTTGCCGCCGCTGCAGAACATGGAGGAAACCATCAAAGAGCTGCGCTTTGCCAAGGAGCATGGCGCCTGCGGCGTGTTGAAGAAGGGCGACCGTGAAGCCGGCAAATGGATCGCCGACGCCTATTTTTTCCCGTTCTACGAAGAAGCCGAAAGGCTCGGTTTGCCGATTTGTATTCACACCGGTTCCGGTATTCCCGATTTCTCCTCGGCGCGGGATTTTTCCCTGGCGCAGTTTTGGCGCACCAAAGCGGCGGCAGTGAACGGCATCGAGACGCTGATCGTCAATAACATTCCGATCAAATATCCCCGGCTCCGCTTCGGCTGCATCGAAGCCGGGGCCTCTTGGGTTTCGTTTGTCGACTACGATCTACGCCGACGGGCGCAATCGCGCGCCGGACGCGTGAGCGTCCTGGGCGGACCGCCGACGGTTCTGAAGAGCAATCTGTTTCGCGACAATCATATCTACATTACCTGCCAGGTGGACGAGGATCTCCCCTATATTCTGCAGTATGTCGGCGAGGACAATTTGATCGTAGGCTCCGATTATACGCACCGCGACCCGTCGATGGAGCTGGAGTTCCGCAAGCTGCTGCAAGAACGAGCGGATAAGGGTGAAATTCCCGGCTCCGCGGTGCAGAAGATTCTCTACGATAACCCCAAAGCGTTTTACGGGCTGTAGCAGGCTGCTGAGTAAGACTCGCCCCAATCGTGCTCGTTTCTCGTGCTCGCTTTTTCGATCACGAACCACGAACACGAATAACGAATTTTGCACGCTCGGCTGATTTTCCAAAAGGTTTTCGGGAGGCCATCGGGGCTCTTTAAAAAACAAATCATCCGTACTAAGACTTTACCTATCCTTTTTCATCAGCAAGGAGACAGTGACAGTGGGAATCATTGACGCAGACACTCACATTGATGAAACCGAAGCCACCTGGGAATTCATGCGCGAGTCCGAGCTGCAGCACAAGCCGGCGACGGCTTTTCCAGCCAACCCAAATCCGCACTTGCCGCCTGCTCGTTATTGGATAATCGACGGTAGGCGGCAGGTGCGCTTTGTCCGCAGCGACAAAGACTCCGGGACCACCGTCGAGACGCGGGAACTGCTGGATGTCACGGCTCGACTCAAGCACATGGACCAACTGGGGACCGACGTCCAAGTCATTTATCCGACGCTGTTCCTGATGGAAGCGACCGAGAAACCAGAGATCAACGCGGCGTTGCGTCGCAGTTACAACCGCTGGCTCGGTGATCGCTGCGCCCAGTCGGGTGGCAGACTGCGTTGGGTTTGCATGCCGCCGCTCCAGGACATGAACGCGGCGATTGACGAATTGCGCTGGGCCAAAGAGCATGGCGCCTGCGGCGTGCTTAAGAAGGGTGACCGCGAAGCGGGCAAATATCCCGCGGAATCCTATTTCGAGCCATTCTACGCTGAGGCGGAAAAACTCGATTTGCCGATCTGTTTCCATACCGGTTCCGGCGTTCCCGACTTCTCCTCGGCGCGGGAATTTTCCCACGGCCAATTCATGCGCACGAAAGCGGCCGCGATCAACGGCGTGATAGCACTGCTGATGCACAAAATACCGAACAAGTTTCCCAAGCTGAGGATCGGCTGCATCGAAGCGGGTTCCATGTGGGCGCCGTTCGTCAATTACGATCTGCGCCGCCAGCAGCAGCGCCAGCAGGGACGCGAGACCACGGGCGTGCTCGGCATCCCTGAACTTCAACTTGCGTCCAATTTATTCAAGGACAACCGCGTTTACATTACCTGCCAGGTGGACGAGGATCTTCCTTACATTCTCAAGTGCGTGGGCGAAGATAATCTGATGGTTGGCTCGGACTATACGCACCGGGATCCGTCGATGGAGCTGGAGTTCAGAAAAATTCTTCAAGGGCGGGCGAAGAAAGGCGAAATCCCGCAAGCCGCGGTTCAAAAAATTCTCTTCGATAACCCGAAAACTTTTTACGGTCTTTGACCGCCAGGTGGGGCCGCGCCGTTAGCTTTTTCGTGCGCGCTGAAAAAACAGCGGGACGGTGAGGAGCAGGAACGACACGAGGAGAATCCCCGCGGAAATAGGATGGGTAAAGAAAACAGCGGGATCGCCCTGGCTGATTGCCAGGGCCCGGCGCGCCTGGGTTTCCCCAAGCGGACCGAGAATCAGACCGATCACCGCCGGCGCGACCGGGATACCCCACCGGCGCATGATGAAGCCGAGCAAACCGAAAATATAGAGAATCACGAGATCGACCAGGGACTGGTGCAGACTGTAAGCGCCGAGCGTCGCGAACACCAGGATGCCTGCGTAGAGCAGCGGGCGCGGAATAGCCAGGACCTTCACCCAGATCCCCACCAGCGGCAGATTGAGAATCAACAGCAATACATTGCCGATATAAAGGCTCGCCAGAAGACCCCAAACCAGGTCACCCTGTGATTGAAATAGCATCGGACCCGGCTGGATGCCGTAATTTTGAAATGCGCTCAGCAAAACAGCCGCCGTGGCGGAAGTCGGGATTCCCAACGTCAATAGTGGCACCAGCGCGCCTGTGACCGAGGCATTGTTCGCCGCCTCGGGTCCGGCCACGCCTTCGATGGCGCCCTTGCCGAACTCCTCAGGATATTTAGTCAGTTTCCTTTCCGTTGCGTAGGACAAGAACGTTGGAATCTCGGCGCCTCCCGCCGGGATCGAACCGAAGGGGAAGCCAATGACCGTGGCGCGCAGCCAGGCGGGCAGGGAACGTTTCCAATCTTGTTTGGACATCCACAAGGAGCCTTTGAGCTGTTCCATTTTTTCTTCGATCCGGCTGGAGTACGCGGCGACATAAAGCGCTTCGCCCACGGCGAACAGGCCAACGGCAAGCACGACCACGTCGATGCCATCCAGCAGTTCCGGCACGCCGAAGGCAAAACGTGACCTTCCCGTCTGGCTGTCGATGCCGATCACGCCTAGAAGAAGACCTAAAAACAAGCTCGTCAGGCCGCGCGCGGTGGAACTGCCGATCACCGCCGATACGGTGGTGAAAGCGAAAATCATGAGGGCGAAATATTCCGCCGGTCCGAATTTGAGGGCGATTTCGACTACCAGCGGCGCCAGCAGGGTCACCAAGATTGTCGCGATGGTGCCGGCGACGAACGAGCCGATGGCGCAGGTGGCGAGCGCCGGCCCCGCCCGCCCATTTTTCGCCATCAAGTTTCCTTCCAGCGCAGTGGCGATGGACGCCGATTCCCCCGGCGTGTTGAGCAGGATCGTAGTCGTCGAACCGCCATACATGGCGCCGTAATAAATGCCAGCAAACATGATCAATGCCCCGGTGGGATCGAGTTTGACGGTGAGCGGCATGAGCATCGCTACGGTGAGCGCCGGTCCGACGCCGGGGAGCACTCCGATGAACGTGCCCAAGGTCACGCCGACGAATCCCCACAAAAGATTCAACGGCGTTAGCGCGATGCTGAAGCCGTGGAGTAATGAGCTGAAGGCTTCGGTCATGAGTTGTCAAATTCCCGCGCCGCCGAGAATCGGTTGGAGCCAGCCGGCCGGCAGGTTGACGTTGAGAAACTTTACGAAGAAAAGAAAAACCGCGATTCCAAGAATGAATCCGCAGGCGATATCGCGCAGGAACTTCGCGCTGCCGAAACCGCGCGCGACGCAGGCAAACAGCGCGGCCTGGGCGAGAACGAAGCCCGCGCGATGGATCAAAAGAATTTGCATGAATAACCCAACGCTGACCCAGACAAACGCGCCGGCATGAAAGCGATGCTCGCCGCGCGCCGCAGGATCATCTGCAACCCCGCTGCGCCAACCCCCCGACAAGGCTTCATAAGCCAGCCATAGGCCGAGGAGCATCAGGCCGCCGGCGATGACTGCGGGCGAGACGTTGGGACCCACCCGGGCATAACCGCCGGCGCCCGAAAGTTGAGAAGTCCCCACCGCCACTGCAATCCCCAGGCACAGGACCGCCAGCGAGAGAATCAGCTCGGCGGGCTTGGGTTTCATGCTTGGCCGGGAAGGTTACTTATTCTTGATCCCCAGCGAGTCGATGATGCTGGCGATCCGTTTGGAGTCGTCGTCGATGAACTTCTTGTAGGCATCGCCGGCCAGGAAAATTGGCGACCAGCCGAGTTTTTCAAGCGTTGCCTTCCAGGAAGCCGACTCGGTTGCGCCGCGAATCAGTTTAATAAGCGCGTCGCGCTGGGCGATGCTAATTGCGGGTGCGCCGAAAACGCCACGCCAATTCGCCAATTCTACACCGAGCCCCTGCTCCTTGAGCGTTGCGATGCCGTCGATGCGCGCCGGACTGGAGACCGCCAACGCTCGCATGCGACCGCCTTTGATCTGCTCGGCGAATTCGCCGACGCCGGATACACCGGCGGTTACGTGGGCGCCGATAATGGCAGCTATTGCCTCGCCACCGCCTTTGAACGGGACATAATTGATTTTGCTGGGATCGACGCCCGCTGCACGCGCGATCAATCCGGCCAGAATGTGATCGGTGCCGCCGGCGGACCCGCCTCCCCAAGAAACGCCGCCGGGATTGGCTTTCAGAGCTTTAATCAGATCGGCCATCGACTTGTGTGGCGAGTTCGCCGGCACGACAATAATTTCATATTCCCCGGTGAGGCGGGCGAGGGGAGTAACCATGGAGAGATTGACCGGGGAGTTTTCCAAGTAGATGGCGCCGATCATGACCATGCCACCGATCATCACGGCGTTCGGATCGCCTTTCGACCCGTTGACGAACTGCGCGAGGCCGATGGTTCCGCCGGCGCCCCCCTTATTTTCAAATTGCACGGATGACACAAGTTTTACGCTTTGCAGCGCCGCGGCCAGATTGCGCCCGGTCTGGTCCCAGCCGCCCCCTGGGTTGGCCGGGATCATCATCTTGAGCGCCGGCTGCGCCTGCACCGCCAGTGCGAATAGTGACGCGCCGAAGACCGCTGCGAATCCAAAAATCCACTTGCGCATGTGTCCTCCTTCTTGCCTTAGAGCTTGAGGTGAGTCGAGATAAGACTTGTATAGTCAACGAGCGGTAAATTCACAAGCGTCGCAATGCCGTCTTCCTCCTAAACGGCCGCGGTTTCGGTCCTTTATAGTTCCAGAGCAGGTTTCGCGGCATGGGGCCCTTGTTCCGTTCGCCTGACTGGCTTTCTTCCCAGGCGTGCGCCAAAATCCCCACCGAACGCGACAATACGAAGAGTCCACGGCACAGCGGCGGTGGAAACCCAAGCTCCGCAAAAACGACAGCGGTGGCGCCGTCGATGTTCATCGGAATCGTTCGGTCTTTTCGGCGCGCCAGGGATTTTTCGGCGGCGCGGCCGATGGCGGCAAAAAGCCCGGAGACATGCCCGGCAGCCGCGGCTTTCTCGACCAGCTGCAAAAGGCGTGGCGCGCGCGGATCGGCGGGATGGAAGCGATGGCCGAAGCCGGGAACATATTTAACGCCTTGGTTAGCGAGCGCGTCGATCTCCGCTTCAACTGATGCCGCAATCGGCCGCCGATCCTTTGTATCAGCGCCTGTTCGCTGGAGACGCTTGGCGACTGCATTGTAGAATGCGACGCACTGTTCGCCAGCGCCACCATGAATATCGCCCAAGACATTGATCGCCGAAGCCATGGCGTTGTTGATCCCTACACCGCAAGTGATTGCCATGCGCGCCACCGCGATGGACGGCGCCTGCGGTCCGTGGTCTACGGCGGTGACAAGCGCCGCTTCGAGAAGTTTTGCTTCGGCTGGCGTTGGCAGATCGCCGCGGGTCAATAGCCATACCATCTCGGCGAAGCCAACGTGACCTATCAAGTCCTCGACGGCATAGCCGCGATAACGGATCATGCCGGGTTTCATTTCGATGATCGCCGTTGACCACCAAGCTTGAGGGGAAATTCGCCGGTATCGTTTTGTCATTAGAAATTTCCAAGCCGTGCGCCAACGGCGATCACACGGCGCCGCTTTCTCTCAATTTGGCGATGCCGTTCCGCTCGTATCCCAGTTCCTTCAGTATGTTCTCGGTGTCGGCGCCCAACCCGGGCGGTGGTCCTGCGGGCGCGGAGTCACCGCTGGCCAGATGGAATCCTGTTCGAACGACGGCAATCTCACGGTCGATATTGGCCGTCTTGGGAAATCGCTGGATAAGCCCGCGGGCGGTGATCTGGGGCTGTGTCAGCGCCTCGGGAATCGATAAAACCTCTCCCGCGGGAACTCCGCATTGATTAAGCAGCACTGCCCATTCTTTGGCGGATTTGGCCGTGAGTGCCGATTCGATCTCATCCTTTAGCGCGTTGGGTCTTTTCTTGCGGTCCTCGCGGTCACTAAAGCGCGGATCGGTGGCAAGCTCCTTGCGGCCGATGAGTTGGCAGAGAATTTCGAACTGTTCCTGCTTGTTCGCCGCGATATTCAAGAGTCCGGCGCCGGTCTTGAAAGTTCCCGACGGGCTCGCCGTCATATTCTCGTTGCCCAACGGTTCGGGCTTGACGCCGGCGATAAGCCAATTGGACACCGCCCAACCCATGGCTGCGAGTGTGGATTCGAGCATGGAGACATCGATGAATTCTCCTTCGCCGCTGCGCTCGCGCCGGAACAACGCAGCGGCGACGGCAAATGCCGCAGTGATGCCTCCGATAGTATCGGCCAGCGGAAAACCGACCCGCAGGGGCGCCGTTTTTTTGTCACCGGTAATACTCATGACGCCGCACAGGCCCTGCACGATCTGGTCGTAAGCAGGATTGTCTTTGAGGGGGCCGTCCTGGCCAAAACCGGAAATCGCACAAAAAATCAGATCTGGTTTGATCTTGCTGAGGTCGGCGTAGCCAAAGCCCAGACGCTCCATGACCCCGGGGCGAAAATTTTCCACGACGACATCCGCCGTTGCCACGAGCCGGCGAAAGACGACTTTGCCGGCGCGATTTTTCAGGTTGACGGTCAGGGAGCGTTTGCCGGCATTCTGGGCGAGAAATGACGCGCCCATAAAGCGCGCGTTTAGTTCCGCATCGGCGCCAAGCTGGCGTGCCAAATCGCCAGTCCCAGGAGCCTCGATCTTGATGACGTCTGCGCCGAGTTGGGCGAGCTGATAGCAACAAAACGGCCCGGCCAAGACATTGGTGAGATCGAGCACCCGCAGGTTTTCGAGAGGCTTCATCGCTGGATGACGAATCGACGCGATAGGTCGACTATGACGAGTTCCTGTGAAATCGTCAATGAAAATGGCAACCGATGAAATTGATTTGGCCGGACGAGAGTGTTAGATATGCGCTAACTCTGACCGATATCGGGGCGTAGCGCAGCCTGGTAGCGCACACGCTTGGGGTGCGTGTGGTCACCGGTTCAAATCCGGTCGCCCCGACCATCTTCTCTTTGCGATCTCACCGCGAGGCCGGACAGACTTGTTGCCGCTGTAGCGCTCGGACGGCTTGTACTCCTTGAACTGGCTGCGCACAGTATTCACCGTGCTCTGTGTGGTTAAATCTCTCCCATCATCCTTCCTTCGGTCGCACCGCTGCCGAATCAGGCCACCGCGCGTTGCAATCCTTCGCGCATGTTCTGGCAGGCGCCGCAAAATTCCGTCTCCGGCGCAGCCGCGAGACGCGTATCTTCGATGGGCTGATGACAAGCGGCACAGAGGCCGTAATTGTTTTTCTCGGCGCGTCCGAGAGCCTTGTCGATCTGGTCGATCTCAGTGACGTACCACTCGTTCAGGCGATCGAGCAGACGCACCCGGCTATCATATGCCGCCTGATCGAGCCAGTCGGTGTTGAGATCGACTTCCGCTTGTTCCTTCCGCAGATGGCGTAAGGTCATAGCCACCTGTTCGCGCCGTTTCCTCAGCTGATCGATAAGCCGGCCGGTGCGCATGGTATCCATGGCTGCTCCTTTCATGTCTTATACCAGCAAAATGCATGCCCGCGGTCATTGAAGAGATTAGGACAATGAAATCAAACCGATATTGCTTACTCTGTTGAGCCGGGTTTCGCGCTGATGCGATACGGCGAACGGCTTTTTATTATTTTTGCCATGCGGTTGTGAGCGAAGCGTTCTACGGTTTGGTCTCGGCCGCGCCGTCATGGACCGGCACGGCGAATTCTCTGAGACCGGCGGCCAACTCTCTGAGCCGATTGCGCACCGCCTCGTTGACCTGGTCCGCGGTACCGTGTCCAGTGAGAATCGCCAGTCCCTCATCGATCGTACGCACGGGATAAACGTGGAACTTCCCCTCCGCCACCGCCTCGATGACATCCTCGCGCAGCACAATATGGCGTACATTGGACTCCGGAATTAACACGCCTTGCGTGCCGGTCATCCCGACCACTCGGCAGACATCGTAAAAGCCTTCGATTTTCTCGTTAACCCCGCCGATGGCCTGTATCTCGCCCCACTGATTGACCGAACCCGTCACGGCAAGCTCCTGGCGTAGTGGAATGTTCGAAAGCCGTGAAAGCAGGGCGTAGAGCTCAGTGGACGAAGCGCTGTCGCCCTCGACGCCACCGTAGGATTGCTCGAAGCAGAGACTAGCCGAGAGGGCCAGGGGCTGATTTTGACCGAAGCGGTTGCGCAAATAACCGGCGAGAATCAGCACGCCTTTGTCATGGATGCTGCCGCTCAATTTCGATTCCCGTTCGATATTGATGATGCCCGCCTGGCCCATGCCGACGCTGGCGGTTACACGGCTCGGGCGGCCGAAAGCGTAGCTACCGATCTCGAGCACGGAGAGCCCGTTGGCCTGGCCGACTTTTTTACCTTCGATGTCGACCAAGATGGTGCCGTTGGCGATCATCTCGCGGATTTCTTCCTCAATGCGGTTAGAGCGAAACACGCGGTTCTGGAGCGCCTTTTCTACCTGGCGCCCGGATACCCGCTGGCTGTCTTCTTTGCGCGCCCAAAACGCCGCTTCGCGCGCTAGGTCGGCGATTTCGGCGTAGGAGGCAATAACTTTTTCGCGGTCACCGGCGCGCCGAGCGCCGAATTCGATTAGCCTTTCGATACCGCTCGGATCGAAATGGGGTAGAGCTTCCTCGGTGCACAGATTGGCGATCCATTGGGCATAAGTGTTCAGATGTTCGCCGTCGAGGCGCATCACGGGATTAAAGTCGGCGCGGATTTTGAAGATCTCATGGAACTCTTCATCCCAGTTGTAAAGTAAATGATAAAGATACGGGCTGCCGAGGACGACAACTTTGGTGCTTGTTTGGACCGGTTCAGGCTTCAATCCCGAGGCGGAAAATAGGGCGAACGGTTCGTAGGTTTCCATTTCGATGCGCCCGCTGCGCAGCGTGCGCTTGAGCACTTTCCAAACCGCCGGTTCCAGGATGGCGTCCTCCAGGCTGAAAATCAGATAGCCGCCGTGGGCGCGCAAAAACGAACCCGACTTGATCCTGGTGAAATTCGTCACGATGCGGCCGAAACGGTCGACCACGCGCTCGATGGTACCGAACAGGTTCAAATAGGTGGGCGCGCTTTCGACGATGATCGGCGGCCCCTGAGTTTTTGTGTTATCGACCATGACGTTGACATCGTAGTCAAGAAACGGATCGCGTTCCCTGTGGGGAGGCGCGAATGGAAACGCCATCACGCTCGTCTGCGAATCTTTGAAGTCATCGAGATTGTTAAGAATATTTACCTTCACTTCTTCGAGATAGGTGTTGACTTCATCGTTGGCGATCGCTTTTTCTATGCGGTTCAAGATGGGCACAAGCAAGTTTTCGCAAAAACGGCGTTCGATTTCGCGGATGTCTTCCTCCATCGCGCGCATGATCTCTTGCTGCTTGCGCGCGATGCGTTCCATCTCGGTGGCCAACTCTTGTTGGCGCCGCTCAATTTCGCGCCGATCCTGTTCCGATAATGCTGCGAAGTCCTCGGGTCGCTGCAAGGGTTTGTCGTTGATGACGGGGATAAAATAGACATGCCCTCTTGGCCCGGCTTGCACCGTAAATCCTCTCGACTTTGCCAGGGCGGCAAACTGTTCGTTCAATTCTTGAGCGCGGTTATTGTATTTCTCAATCAAAAGCGATTTTTCTTTATCGAAGGCCTCTTGGCGGAAGGCCTTGGGCAGCTCCTCCCGGAGTGTTTTGACCAAGTCCTGCATCATCTGACTGAGGCGGTTTCCGTCTCCGGCCTCCAAATAAATGGCGCGGGGCGCATCGGGATGTTGGAAATTATGCACGTAAACCCAATCTCCGGGGGTCGGGGCGTCGGCTGCGCGCTGCTGCACCCAGCGGCGCAGCGTCTCCAGTTTTTCTGCGCCCGTCAGGCCCGACACGAATATATTGTAGCCTCTGCCGGCAATGCCGATGCCCAGCTCCAGCGCCGCCAAGGCACGCTCCTGGCCCGCGAACTCCTGCATGCCGCTCAACTCCTGCGTTGAGCTAAACTTCCCGTCCAGCTTTGCGTGGAAGCGAAGCTGCTCGGCAGTGAGTTCCGATTGTTTCGCCGCTGGCTCCGATGTCTGCCGCGAGTCGTTCAGGATGTTGGACGTGGCCATGGTGATCAATCCTCTCTTTTCGTGGTCTTAGGCAGAATCACGCGCAATACGCCGTCCTTGAATTCCGCCTTGATGGCATTCTTATCTACCAATTCCGGAAGCTTGATTTGCCGGACGAAGTAGCCTGAGGAGCGTTCCATTGTATGAAAGCGGCCATTGCTTTGATCCTTTTCAATGGTGCGCTGTCCTTCGAGCCGTAGATCGCCGTTCTGGACTTCAATTTTGACGTCTTCGGCATTGACGCCCGGGAGGTCCGCTTCGAGAATAAAGCTATCGCGAGTTTCGTAAAGATCTATAGATGGGTTCCAGCCGCGGATTTCACGGGCGAAGCCCCAAGGCCGGTGAATCATCTCGTCGAACAAACGTTCTACTTCGCTCGATAAATGCATTGGAAATGACATTAGATCAGAACGTTTCTTCTCCATCGCTTTGTTGCCTCCTTCAAGTTCGTGGCTGCACTCGGGTAGTTGTATCTGACCGAGATAATGTCGCAATGAATATGCCACAAACAATTCGCTGCTAGCCGGCTATTTTGGATTTAGCGACATGCTTGTTTCTCAGCCCTGGGAAACATGCTTCGGAAGAATCGCAGAGTTGCGAAGGCGAGAAGCGTAATACTTGATGAATTGGCTGGCACATCCGTTGCGTCAAACTTCTCCGAACTTGCTGCTCTCAGTGCCGTCATACTGGAAGGGGGGGATACGCATGATAGAATCGGAGTTGGCCGTGATCGCCAATGACCGCAATACGCTGGAGCAATATCTTGCTACCTATCGCCGCAGCGAATTGCTCTTGCCGGAAAAGGCCTTATTGATGGCAATCTTGCGAGACGCCATTGACTGCTATCGCAAGCATATCTCGGCTCGTGACCATGGTCGAAAGCCAATGTCCCACGAGGCGGAACAGTGGATCATGAACGACGAGGACGATTGGGTTTTTTCGTTTAGCAACGTCTGCGATCTGCTCGGCCTCGATCCCTACTATATCCGGCGCTGTATCCTCGATGAAAAGCGCCGGCAGGTGACTGGGGCGTGGCGCCATAAACATCGGCGCCAGGCGGCATGATCGTTGGGCTCCGGCGCGAAGCATTCTCGGGCAAGCTCCCTGTGGCGCCGGTGGCAATCTTAAGGTTGCCCGACAGTTGCATCAGCAAGCTAATTTCGCATCGGTTGATCTGTCGCGGGCTCGTCCCCCCAGCACACACCAGACTCCCCAAATCTTAAGCTTGCTTTTGACCGGGCTCTAGCTTGGGTTTGGCTGAGTTCCGTATATCGGGGGATCTTAATCACGCCTCGAGCGCTCGAATTTCAATGGCGCGGCCAGTAGAGCAACAGCGGACGAGCAGCGTGGCGGATGCACTCACCCGCCACGCTGCCTAGAACGGCCCGTTGCAAGGCGCCACGGCCGTGGGTCGTCATGGCCAGCATTGTATCGGGCATGCGGGCTATATAATTACAGATAGCGTCCGCGGCTTCACCATGCAGCACGTCCCATTGGGCATCCAGCCCAAAGGTTTTCTTGACCGCGCGCGCTTGGCGGTGCAAGTAGGAGGATTCCAGCAGATCTGATTTTTTCTGCTCCGGAAATGGCGGAACCGGTGATTTGAGCGGCAATACTTGAAGCAAATTCAACTCCGCTGCTAAAGACTTTGCCATTTCCGCGGCGAACGGAATTATTTGTTCCGCGAACTCGCTGCCGTCGAGGGCGATCACAAGTGTGGTGATTTTCCTAGACGCTTCGGCAGGGCTGTCGAGCGGACAGTAGAGCACTATCGGGCGCTTTGCGCCCCGCAGGACGCGAAATGCGACGCTTCCTAGAATCGCCTCGCCCCAAGCCGTACGCCCGTGCGTGGTCATCGCCGCCATCGTGCCGGGGCTTTTGTCCAGTTCTTCAATAATCGCTTGGGCCGGATCATCAGAGACTGAGAATCTGCTTTGCGCGCCGAAGCGTTGCGCTGCATCGCGCAAGTAATTTTCTTGCCCGGCCACCTCGCCGGGATGCTGCATGACTTTAAAAACGGTGAGCGTTGCCGCCTGAGCCGCGGCAATACCTTGAGCAATGGGCATGATTTTTTCAGCCATTGAAGAGCCGTCGAGGCAGAGGAGAATCTCGTCGATCATGACGCAGACCTATTTCCCGGCAGCGCGCACTGTGGTTGCCTGGGGCCCCTTTTCTCCAACTCCCTCGACGAAATGTACCTCCATTCCTACGTCCAAGTGGTCGAAGCCGGGTTGCAGCACGCTATTCTTGTGAAAATAGATCTCGCGTCCATCGGGGGTTTCCAAAAATCCATAATGGTCTTCGGGAAACAACTTGCTCACCCGCGCCAGTGGAGCAGGCTCATGAACTTTCACCTTGCCGCGCCGCTTGCGCGCGAAGTCCTGAAGTTTGCGTGCCGCCGAATTAAAGGCATCGCGAATGGCAACGTAAAGGTCCTCGTGGGCGCCATGTTTGCTCGGTTCGTGGCTTTCGGTTAAATCCTTGCCCGCGAGTTCCGGATCGCGTAACGCGGCCGCATTTAAGCGTTTTGGCACGCGATTGATCACTAGCTCGCCGCCGGGAACCGTGAGATCGATGCGAACCAGGTAGGCCTTGCCTTTATGATGATGGCGGTGTGGCGCTTCGACCACCACGTGGCAACCCAGGATGCGATCAAAATAAGCATCTAATTTGGCGGCCTTTTCTCGAATGTTGTTTTCGATGGCCGGCGATGGCGGCATGTTACGAAACGTGATCCGTAGGGGATTTTCCATAGGCTGCCTTCCTCCCGCTATTTGATTTTGATTCCTCATTTATGACTGTCGATTAAATCGGCAAGAGACGTGCCATTCCCTCCCTCGCGCCTCGCGATAATCGCGTTGATTTGTCGGGGCTTTCGTGAGCACACTCGCCGCGCGCCGGCGGATTTCTTCCGAAGGGTGAGAAATCACGACGGCGTTATTCTCGCTTTTGAACATGCGATCCTGCCATCAAGGTTAATCTGTGATCTAAGCTAAGGCAAATGAATCGAAAAACATTCATGACCCATAGCCTGGCCGCGGGCATGATAATTGCGCATCCACTGTCGACAAGGATTTATTTTTGCTCGACCTCTATAACGGCAAAGGAGGCATTTATGGCGATCCTGAAAAAACTCAAAGCGGTCCTCGATGACGCTAAAATATCGTACGAGGTTTACAATCATCCTCTAGCCTACACGGCGCAGGAGATTGCAGCGGCGCAGCATGTTTCGGGTACGCAGTTAGCCAAGGTGGTCATGCTCATGATCGATGGAGGCCTCGTCATGGGGGTGGTTACCGGCAACCAGAAAGTCGGTCTCAACACGGTGAAAGCGAGCCTGGGCGCCAAAGAGGCCAGACTGGCGACAGAGGATGAGTTCACCTCCCGCTTCCCTGAATGTGAGATCGGCGCCATGCCACCGTTCGGTAATTTATTCGGACTGCCCGTTGTCGTGGACCCGGCGCTGGAGAAGGATGAGGATATCTACTTCAACGCGGGCAATCATGCGCAAACGGTGCGTCTCCGATACAAAGAGTTCGAACGATTGGTGATGCCGCGGGTTGCCCGACTCACGGAAGAGCGAAAGAAAAAAGCGGCGTGATTGAACCGGACAACGGTTCGACTTCGACGTTCAACGTTCAAACTAACTCCAGGTGTAACCCGGGGAATCAGAAAACCAGACCGGATGCGAAGATCATTCATGAGCGATTCTGGGCAACCTGTCGATGTTTGGTTTGAATCCGATACGTTGAACTTTGAACCGAAAAGTAGCTGGTCCCGCGCTACTATTGGCGTTGCCGTATAATCTCGGTGAAGCCTGCGATCGTCACCGAGGTTTCGAACCGGCCGCCGGCAATCTTCGGCAGCGGCGGTGATGGTTTAAACGTAAAGCTGAGCCTTTCTCCCAGCGGGATGGTTTGTTTCAGCGTGGTGTACGCCGAGGTGCCGGGATCGGTTTTCCTGGATTGCGCTCGTCGTCCCAGAGCCATGTATAACGAATGAAGAGTTGCACGTCACGCAACTCATGCTTCGCTTTGTTGCGCACTTCTCCCGACACAATCCCCTCTTGGGACCGAAAGATTCTCGATGGTCAGCACAGCGGCGATTTCGTCTTTGGAACGGATACTTTGCGAGTACGCCTGCGGCGCAAACACGGTCATGGAGACGGCCAGGCAAAGGCCGGTTAGGACGATGAACCATTTCCGCAGAAAAACCTTCGCGGCCCGAGACAAAGTATCCGCGAGCAGCGAGCGCCGCTCGATAGAATTGAAATACTACCTAGGGAGAATTTTGTTTCGGAGATTCTCCATGGGACTTTCGAGCGGCTTGCGATCGCCCGCGGCGAGGACGATTCCCCAAAGCAATTCATGATTGTAGCGATTGCCATTTTCGATGATGCCGCTCCCGTTTATTGCGGGGTGGTTAGAGCCGTTTATGACGATTAGTGAGTTATGGGTCAACGAGCACCAGCCATATCGCTCATGTGCGTCAGCCAGAAAGATAATTCAGCAGCAACCGAAGACCAACTCTCCATTTTCATTCTGCCGGTAGCGCGCCTTCATCTTGGCATCTCGAATAAGGGTTCCACCCCGAATCCCAATCCAAATACTCCAGTCCGGCAAATCGCTTTTTGTAATCGTATGCGAAGGGTTCCCGGTAAGCGTAGCCCGGATAATAGTAGCGAAATCCGCGCTCGCGTGAAAACTGGATCGAGTGGAGCATCATCAGAATGCCCAGGCTCCTTTGGGCCTGTGCCGGATCGAAGATCGCGTACACCGCCGAAGTCGCCGTCTCGCCCACGTCCAGGAATGTAACACCAACGAGCGCCGCGCCGATATAAACGCATAGTTGCAGATTCGGGCAGGGCACGGAACTGGGAACGGGCGACAAGAAGTCGTGGAGAGAGGATGGGATGTTCTCCGTGAAGCGCCGCCTGTGCTTGGCGAACAGAGTTTCTTTCGCGTCGTCGATCGATGACGCATCGATAACCAATTCGGTGTCTTGATTGTTCCTGAGCACGCGCTTCTGGCCGCGACTAAGCCTGAACCGGTCGAGATCGACGCGCAGGGGAAGAACGTTAAATTCTGTCATGCCGTGAACCGAGGTTCGGTAGCGAAAGAAAAAGACACCGAAGTGGCGCCATCCCTCCGCCCAGAGGCGATCCATCTCACCCGGCGGTACGCGGAGACAAAGAAAGTTTTGCTCGCGCTTTGAGGTTCCCATGTTAAATAGTGAGAGCGGTTATACCCATGATAGGTTCCTCTGCGTGTTTTCGAAAACCCCTCGCGCGCACTAGAAGAAAAACTTCCCGTATTTCTTTGCCACCTGTGCTTTCATTGCGGCGCTCGAGCCCGACGCGAGCGGAAAATCTTTCAGCCATTCGTAGGGCCGCGTCGCATCGATGATCGCGCGAGTGCTGAAGCCTTTCTTGTCCTTCGGTATTACCGGATCGAGCGGACCGCTCCAGGCGCGCCGGATAAAATCTGTATCGTTGGCGGGGTCCGATCTGGTGCACATGGCCCAGAGCACGTCGTTCATATCGTAGGGATCGATATCGTCGTCCACGACTACGATATAGCGACCCAAGTACGCGCCGGCGCCGCACTGGGCCGCGATCATTCCCGCCTGCTTGGCGTGGCCCGGGTAGCGTTGCTTGATCGACACTGCCGTGAAAAAACGGCCTTGATAACAGCCGACGCCTTTAACATCCGGCACGCCGGCTTTTTCCAACTGGTCCCAGATAAAAGCCGAGCGCACCAGCCCGTCGTCCGCGCCGCCGGGAGGGCGCGACGACGGCGCGCCGGTGAGGATCGGCTGAGTGCGGTGCATAAGCCGTTTGACCTTGATGATCGGTTCGGTGCGCTCGCCGCTGGCGTAATAACCCGTCCACTCGCCGTATGGCCCCTCGCGTCTGTGCTGATCCGGCAGACACTCTCCCTCAATGGCAATCTCGGAATACGCCGGAATTGGCAGCCCGGTGCGGGCGCCGAGGACGACATCGACGGCTTTGCCCCGAATACCACCGGCGTAATCATATTCTGACTTCCCCCAAGGCAAACTATTGGCCGCCGTCATTAACAGCAACGGATCATCGCCGAAGCTGATGGCCACGGGGCAGGGGCGGCCTTGGTCGAAATATTTCTGGCGGATAATCCGCCCCTGTTTTCCCGGCGAGATGTAGAGCGCCAGCGTGTCATGGTCGTGTACCATGACACGATAGCAGCCTAGATTGACCCAGTTCTCGTCGATATCGCGGGTGATGACGATATGCGCTGTGCCGATGTATCGGCCGCCGTCCTGTTCATGCCAGTGCGGCACCGGCAGGGAAAAGAGATTGATGTCTTTGCCTTCGTATACGTTTTCCAGCACCGGCCCCGTTTTGACCGTTCGCGGTTGGATATATTGCGGGTCATTCAAGCGTTCCCGCCATGCCTGAATAAATTGATTGCGATCGTAATCGAGGGGTAGATGGGTCGTTAGACATTGGCGTTTAAGCGATTGGTGGTGGACGCCGACGAGCACTCGATGGCCCGCAGGATAGTCCTTGATTTTGTCGAAAAGGATAGCCGCATGGGGCGGGTTGCGCGCGTAAACTTCCGTGACCGCCCCCATCTCGTATTGCCAATCGACGCCTTCGACATGTTTTAGTTCGCCGAACTCGTCAACTCTCTCAATCCAACCGCGCAAATCATTGTACAGCATACGCTTGTCCTTTCGGTTTTCGTGCGTTCTCAAACACCTGCATTTCTGTGAAAGAACTCAGTTGTCGGCAACTTTATAAAGTCTCGCGGCGTTGCGCCAAACTATTTGCCGCCGTTCATCATCGGTCATGCCTGTCAGACATTGGGTTATGAATGCTTTAGAGTCGGGCCAGCTTGAATTGGCCATTGGGAAGTTCGTTGCCCAAAGAATATTGCCCACGCCGATATGGCGCGCGTTGAGTTTTGCCGGATCGTACCAGGCGGTGAGATAACACTGGCGATGAAACATTTCGGACGGCTTGAGCTCGTAATTGCAGTGATCCTGTTCGTACTGATGATCCGCGTACTCGAGAAAAAAGGTCCCCCAGCCGATAGTGCTCTCGGCGAATACCACTTTTAATTTTGGAAAACGAAGCAAGATGCGCGAGAACAGGATATTCGCGAGATCGAAGACCGCACTGGCGGGGCGCGTTACCGACTGAAGCGCGGCCGCGAGTGCCGGCGCCAATTGCGGCGATGGAGGGAACTGAAACAGATCCGCTGCCGAACCGGCGTGAAAACACAAAGGCATGTCCAGCCCTTGGCATGCGGCCCATACCGAATCGTATTGGGAGCTATTGATATGGGGCAAATCGCGCAGATGCATCGGCGCGGCCGGAAAAATGATGCCGCGATGACCGCTTTCGACGGCGCGGGTGATCTCGCTCACAGTCGCACGGATTGAAGAGAGGGGTACAATACACTGCGCGATGAAACGGTCGCTCACGCCCGACCATTCTTCCACAAGCCAGTCGTTGTAGGCCTGGACGCACGCGAGTTCCAAATCGGGATCTTTGATCTGCGCAATGATTTCGCCGGAAAATCCCGCCAGCATGGGATAGAGCACCGCGTAGTCGATACCATCCCTGTCCATGGCCTTCAGGCGTTCGGCGGGAACATAAGCTGCTTCAGGTATTTCTTCCCAGCGCGTGAGCGTCGCCGCGCGATCTTGTAACAAGGCTCCAGCTCTTGCGCTGTCGGCCAACGGCGTTTTCCGGCCCTCTACGATCCACCAAGTGGCGCCGTCCTTCGAGCGCTCGAGGTGCGGAATGCGATCGCCCCATTTAGATTTGGATAGGCGGCGCGTCCAAAGGTCGGGGTGTTCGACCACATGATCGACGGCGCTGATGATTTTGCTTATCGGCATACATCATCTCTTCGGTTTGCTATGACAGGCTTTTCTTAACGTCCTCTTCCTTGACGGAAGAGGACCGAGGTGAGGGTGACCTTTGAAGACATTTCGAGCGATGTCGCAGCAACATTACCCCCATCTTAATTTACCCAATCAAAGCGGAAGAATAGACCAAAATCGCTGCCAAGGTATGTTCACTGAATGCCGTTCTTGGCGCGATTTTGAAGTGAGCCTATTTCCAGTGTCATGCCAGTCGATACAATACTCGGGCATTGCCGCACAACATTTTCTCTCGTTCATGAGCGGGTACGCCCAGCAAGGAGCGCTCGACGAACTGCCACGATTCGGGATAGGTCGAGGCGATATGCGGGTAATCGGATTCCCACATAATATTGTCCAAGCCCACGGCATGTCTTAGCTCGATGCCGGCCCGTTCGTACCAGAAATTGACGTAAACCTGCTGGCGGATCAGTTCGCTGGGGCGCCGTTCGAGTCCATGACGCCATAGTTGTCTTCGCTCCCACTCGTGATCGCAGGCGGTTTGCACGCAGCTCACCGAGCCGATGCCGGTTTCGGCGAAGACGCTTTTCAATCCGGGGAATCTGTAGGCAATCCCAGAGAAGATCAAGTTAGGCACGATTTGCGCCGGCCATGCAGAAGTCGGCACAGTGAAGGCCGCATGCTGTTGGTACGGGGTATAACCATTCCACTCGGGAAACGTTAGTTTTCGCGCCAGGCCCGCTGAGGCGTGGTAGTGGATCGGCATGTTGAGTTCCTGGCACGTTTCCCACAACGGATTCCAAAATGGCTCGCTGATATGCGGCAAGCTTGGAACCATAAGGCTGGGCAAAGCGAACATGACGATGCCGCGGTGCCCCGTCAGCGCGGCTCGCTTGACCTCGGCGACCAGAGTTTTCATGTCACTCAGGAGCGGCACCATGGCAAGCGAAATAAAGCGTTCGCTGTCACGGCTCCATTCGGCCAGCGAATCGTTGTAGGCTTGGACGCAAGCGAGCTCGAATTCGGCGTCGTTATATTGATGAAACGAACCGGGATCGTTGGGGAACAAAACCTCTGCGTCGATGCCGTCGGCGTCGAGCGCTTTGAGCCGCTCTATGGACAAGAAAGCTTTTGCCGGGACTTCGTCCCATCTTTGCGGGTAGGCGTTGCGGTTCGGATCGCCCATAACCGCCGGACAGTTCACTACGCCGCGGCTTCTGAGCGGCCGTCCGTTGACGACCCAGCGGTCGGCTTTTTGCCCGTCGGTTTCCACTTCTCGTACCTGCGGGATGCGCTCGCCGAATTTGCTTTTCGACATCCGTTCGAGAAAGGCATTACGATCTGTTACCACATGCGAATCCGCGCTGATAAGGCCGAAGCGAATTTCCATTTGGATTTCCCACCTCTAAAAATTTGTCGCCGACGGCACGCCCGTGTCAAAATTTTCTGAAATCGGTAAACGGCAGTGGCGGTTATTTTTCTAGCAATCGTTTCATGCGCTCGACCACGTCCGCGGGTTGCGCTATGACTTCGCGGGCCAGTTTTTCAAGCTCCTCACCAGGGACGGGAATAATATCCAATCTCCGATCTTTGGCGTTAGCCTGAAAATTCGGGTCGTTCAAAGTCTTATTGAAAGCCACCTGAAGGATCTTCGCGCGCTCGGGGGGCAGGCCTGGCGAGCTGACGTAGGGACGGCCGAACGCGCCGACAGCAAGTATGATCGCAGCAAGCTGTTTTCCCGCTTCGGGAGTTTTATGTTCGTTCATCAGCTCCCAGATGGTCGGAACATCGGGCAACCTCGGGTCGCGCTTTTTTCCCGTTTGCATCAATACGCGGACATAACCATTTTTGGACCAGCTGAGGAGCGGTTCCCGCCCGTATAAGGTTTCCAGAGAAATTCCGCGGCAAAGAACCTCTCCTCGCTCAACCGCCAGTTCAATTTCGGGACCATCCTTGTAGCCGGTGAGCGTATTAAATTTCGCGCCGAGGGTTTCCTCGAGCAGATTCCCAATGTAGTATCCCGTCGAAGAAGTTCCGGTGGAGCCGCATTTCGGCGGAACTGCGGCTTTACGCACGTCTTCGATGGTTTTGTAGGGACTATCTGCGCGCATATAGATGATCTGGTCGACCTGTGTCGGGCTACCGAGCCATGTGAACTTCGTCCAATCAAATTGAACTTGTGGTCTTTTCACCAGCTGATCAAAATAAAGCCCCGCGCGAATCCCTCCCAGGGTGAGCCCGTCAGGCTTGGCGACTTTGTAAACGTAATTGGCCGCAATCATCGCCCCGGCGCCAGGCATGTTCTGGACGATGATATCCGGATTCCCGGCAATATACTTGACCAGGTAGCGGGCGATCAGCCGGGTCCAAGCGTCATCGACGCTACCTGCGCCGTAGCCGGCGACTATTCTGATAGTCTTACCTTGATAGAACGGCGCTTGGGCTCGGGCGTTGACGGGCGAAACAAGGATGAGAGCGAGAACGCAAAGGATTCTGTTCATGGCGACCCTCCCTGTGCAGGCTATTTCGCCGGGATCATAGCTAGTTTTCCATGAGAGATACAAGAAAATTCGGCTCGACGCCGAGGACTGGTTTTGCTTGGCCGGCGGGACCGGAATCAATGTTGACCGTTGTTCCCGTGGAGAAGCGCCCGGCCGCGTGGCGTGAGAGTTACTTCGGGATCGGGAAGGTTAGACTGACGATCGAGGTCTATATAGCCTTCGATAATCGCATCTTCCCAGATCGTGTGCCTAGGGCAACTGCTTTGCCATGCTACCATCGCGTCGGCATAGGTCCGCGGACGGGTTGAAACCCACGAAAGAAACTCGAGCATCAACAGATTTTTCGATTCCGACATCGCGCACCTCGCTGCGACAATATCCAATTGAGCCGGACCAGCCATGCATACTAACACATTTTTGACATGCTCGCGCAACGCTACTCGTCCGCCTCAAAATCCAGCATGCCCTGAAATTCGAGCCCTTCGATCTCTTGCAGCGTCCTGCCCGCGATGCCCTGTAGGTCGCCGTACATGCCGACGGTGGCCTGCATGACGCGGTCGATTTGCTCTTCACGCTTGGCCCACTGGCGGGTGATGGCCTTTTTTTCCCGGTCCAGGTCTTCCTTCATCGACGAAAAAGCTTCAACAATCGCTTGAATTCTTTGGCGGAAGCGCGGACCGGTAAGATACTGATAGATCATTTCCATCTTGGTCTGCTGGCCTTCGGAAGCCTGCCGGGCGGAGGCGACTTCAATCAGGGTTTGGCGTAAGGACATGGCCACCGGTAAGGTAACCTTAGGATCTGCAACCCAGACGCCTTCGTGAAATCCGAAAGTGTCTACCTCTTTCGGTAGAGCTTGGCTGATTATGACGGCAATCTCGGCTTTCGCAGCGCGTTGGTCTTCGCGGAGCTTGGGCAGCCAGGCCTCGCTCCAGTTTTTGGTACGTTTCGACTCCCAGAGGATTGTGCCGCATTGTTGGCCCAGGGGGCCATTGACGCGCTGCAAAACGTCACCGCCAAACTCTCCCTTGGGTACGGGTTGAATGAAGTCGCGCGGAAACTTGCCTGCTAACAAAGCTTCTAGCTCAAGTTCCAGGACTTCTCCTTGAAGTTGTTGCGAACCCTGCTCGGCGCGCCGTTTGAGATCTTCGATCTGTTTCTGCATTGCGGTGATAGTCTGGTCTTTCTCCATCACCTTGAGCTTCAATTCTTCTTCAACTTCCTTTTTGGCCTTATCCCGGGCCGCTTCTAGGTCGGCCCGCACACGTTTCTCAATGGTTAGTTCCAATTCGCGTCTGGCATCGTCCAATTCCCGCTCCTTGCGAAGTACCCCGGCCTGCACCCTTAGCGCCTCCGCAAGCTTGCTATCTCGTTGTTTTAATATATCCTGTAATTCCTCAATTTCCTTGGATTTTTGTTCCAGATCTGCGCCCAGCGCCAATTTAGCTTTATGAGCCTCCTCAGCGCTGATGCGGACTCTTTCCTGCTGTAGTTTTAGCGCGACCTGTTGATCCAATGACGCCCTTTCTCGTTGCAGAACCGCCGCACGCTCCTGGAGCAGCAGCTCGCGCTTCGCGATGTCGGCGTCTTTCTGTGTAATTCGCTGCTCGTAATC
This sequence comes from Binatia bacterium, assembly GCA_036555515.1. Taxonomy (GTDB): domain Bacteria; phylum Desulfobacterota; class Binatia; order UBA9968; family UBA9968; genus DATACQ01. The sequence goes on along the minus strand of DATBLC010000150.1, from coordinate 82,953 downwards.
ACGGCGCACGGATTCGAGGAGCGGCGCGGCCAGAGACTCCGTCAGCTTGATTTCAGTGTTACATTGCGGACAAACAACCGTCGGTTCGGCCATCAAATACTCCTGCACGACGCGAGCGTGTTGGTGTTTCGGTGAGCTTAGCGAATTTGGTGCGGGCTGCCAAGCAGTGGGGATCGGGACAATGGAGACGCTCAACGCATAATGATAGTTGCGGCTTACGCCTTGCCGACCATTGAGCATGGATTATGTTATTTTTGCGCTCTTTGTGGTTACTCCCGATTGTGCGCCAGATGAAAGAACTCGATGGCGTTGCCGCAGATCATCTTATATTTCTCATTTTCCGGCACGCCGGCGAAGTTGCGCTCGATAATTTTCATCGACTCGGGCCAGTCGGACTCCTGGTGCGGAAAATCGGAGCCCCACATGAGGCGGTCGACGCCAATTTTGTGGCGTAGCTCGACGCCGACCGGGTCGAATTGAAAACCCCAGAGAAAATGTTCGCGCATATATTCGCTGGGCGCCCGTTTTAGCGGTTTAAATCCAAGTAACCGCTCCGCCCAGCGGTGGTGGCGATCATAACGCACGTCCGCTGCCTGGAGAAAAAAGGGAATCCAGCCGATCTGGTTTTCGGCAAAAAAGATTTTCAGTCTGGGAAAACGGTCGAAGAGCCCCGACAATACCCACTGTACTGCGGGAATGGAGCCGTTGCCGCGCACCGGCCCGAAGCGGCCTACCTGATAGACGAGGTCCTGGTTGAGTTTTTTTAAGACCTCTTCGGATTCGTTCGGATATTTGAACAACGGGCCTTTGCGCGCGCCGGAACGATCGAGATCTACATGGACGCTCACGGGCATGTTCAAGTTCAGCGCGGCCGACCAGAAATGGTCGTCTTCCTCGGAAGGGTAGGCCTTCCCGCTTGGAAGGCCTTGAAGCAATACGGTCTTCAATCCGGCCTTGGCGCAGTATTTCATTTCGGCCATGACATCGGCGAACTCGCAGCCCAGCGGCAGGATGCCGACGCCGACAAGCCGCTGCGGATTTACGGCGCAATATTCTTCCGCGAGCCAGCTGTTGTAAGCCCGGACGATTGCTCTGTATGCCTCGTTGTCTTCAAGACACCGCCAGAATTTAGGCCCGCCCTGCTGCGAAGGAAAGAGCACTTCGGCGTCGACGCCGTCTAGGCTTTGTTCTTGTATCCGTTGTTGTGGGCTTCCTGTTCCCGGCGTCCCTTCGTATTTTCCGCCAAAAGGCACGTAAGCATCACGGCCCTTACCACCGTAGAGATCTGCAGCCGCTGCCGGTCGAGAGATGGCGTCACCGATCGTCCATGTGTCGCTGCCGTCGGGCTGGCGCACTAAACGCGGCGCACAATGGCGGTACCTTTCAGGCACACGGCCAATCCAATGCGCTGAGTCAATTTCCAGATGAGAGTCACCGGAGATGCAGCGATAGTTAGGCGCCATCGAACCGACCTCGCCCTAAACCCTCGATGGGCGGTTTGGGTCGTTAAAATGATTCATATTGTTCCAATCGGAATCCGAATCTATTGAGGGCGATCTTAGCGAAATCGTATCACTCTGCCAAGGGTAATATCGGCAAGACGAATCTGCTGGACAACGAGTTGGTTTCTGGAATACAACCTGGCTGAAACTCGCGAAGGATCTGGAAGGGCATTTTAAAGTAGTGAGGAGCTGCGATGCAAATACGAGCAGACAATGTGGGCAGCCTTTTGCGCCCGCCGGAATTACTGGAAGCGCGGGCGGCGTTGCGCGAAGGGCGCATGAATTATAATCAGGTGCGCGCGATCGAGGACCGCGCCATCCTCACGGCGCTCGAACTTCAGAGGTCGGTGGGCATCGATATTTTCACTGACGGCGAGTACCGGCGCGATATTTTCACGGCGGACATTACGCAGGCAGTGGACGGACTCGTTCCGGGTAAACCGACCGTGGGTTTTCAATGGCGCGGGGCCGGAAGCGAGCTGGCGAAGGAATCGAAAGAGGGCAACCTCCAGTTCGTCGTTGGCGGCAAGCTCAGGAAAAAAGGCCGGCTCACGCCGAACGAGGCGCCATTTCTCAAGCAGCATGCGCCGGGTCCATTCAAAGTTTGCACGCCGGCGGCGATGCAGCACGCCATGAGCCGATACAAACCCGGAGTGACGGATAAGGTTTATCCGACCATCGACGAGATGCTCCAGGACGTCGCCGCGATCATGCGTGAAGAAGTGCAGACGCTCGTCGACGAGGGCGCTTCCTACGTGCAAATGGATGCACCGTCGTATTCAACCTTTTTCGATCCGACCCGGCGCCAGCTTCTCAAGCAAAGCGGCGTGGATACGGACGCGGCCTTCGACGCCGCAGTCGCGGCGGACAACGCCATGATCCAGGGCATCAAGCGCGCCCCGGAAGTGCTGACCGCGATTCACTTCTGTCGCGGCAACAAACGCAGCGCGTGGGGCGCAGAGGGCGGCTACGAGCCGATTGCGGAGAAAGCCTTTGGTTCGCTCAAGATGGATCGATTCCTTTTGGAATTCGATACCAACCGCGCCGGCGGTTTCGAGCCACTGCGCTTCGTGCCGAAAGGCAAGACGGTTGTGCTCGGGCTGGTGACAACCAAATTCCCGCAAATGGAGTCCGAAGATGAATTATTAAGGCGCGTCGAACAGGCCTCGAAATATGTGCCGACGGAAAATCTTGCCATCAGCACGCAGTGTGGTTTCGCCTCGGCCGCCTCTGGCAATCTCATCACGTGGGATGACATGAAGCGGAAACTCGAACTCGTGGTGAAAATCGCCCGGCGGGTGTGGGGATGATGGAATCGTTCAAACCGTTCGAGCGGTTCAGTTCGTTCGAAGCTAAGGACTGGACAATATCCAAATTTCCAGTCTAAAAAAGAGTTATCTCAAGGAAAGCGAACCGCCGAAGTATTGGTTAAATGGAGGAAAGCGAATGACGAAGGTTGTAGGCAAACCAACGCCAAGGGTCGAGGGCGAGTTAAAGGTTACGGGAAAGGCGCTTTACAGCGGAGACTTGAAGCTGCCCGACACCCTTTGGGGGAAGTGCCTTAGAAGCCCGATCCCATACGGGCGCATCAAGAAGATCGACTATCATAAGGCTCTCGAAATGCCGGGGGTAAAGGCCGTCATCACCGGTGAGGACGTGCGCGGACTGAGAATCGGCCGCTGCATATACGACACGCCGGTATTGGCCGATGGCGTTGTTCGCTTCATCGGCGAGAAGGTCGCCGCGGTGGCGGCTCAGACGAAGCTGGCCGCGGAACAGGCACTGGACTTGATCGAGGTCGAATACGAGGAAATGGAGCCATTGCTGGACCCGGAAGGAGCCACGAAAGACGGTTCGCCGATTCTCCACCCCGACCTTCTGTCTTACCGGGGCTTGCCGGTGCCCGTGGAAAAACTCGGCAACGTCTTTGCCTATCTCAAGTGGGGCAAGGGCGATATCGCAGCGGGGTTTAAGCAGGCCGATGTAATCGTAGAGAATACTTTTACCACTCAGGTAACGCATCAATCCTATCTAGAGCCCCACGCTTGCGTGGTCGACACGCATCCCGACGGCGGCGCGGATGTCTGGTCATGCAGTAAGACGCCGTTCGCGGTGCGCGGTCAGCTTTCCAATTGCATCGGTGTCGAGAAAGAAAAGTTGATTTTCCATCCGATGCAGATCGGCGGCGATTTCGGCGGCAAGGGCGGATTCATGGATGTGCCCGCCGCTTATTTTTTATCGAAGAAGAGCGGTCAGCCGGTGAAGATGATCATGGACTACACCGAGGAGTTGACGGCGGGCAATCCGCGCCACGCCTCGATCATTAAAGTCAAAACCGGGGTAAAAAAGGACGGGACGATCACCGCGCACCACATGGATTTCCTGTTCGACAGCGGCGCCTACGGCTCGATGAAGCCGGCGGGCTATCTGATCGGCGCTTCAACATGCGCAGGGCCATACAAGATCGACAACTGTTTGATTGAAGAGAGAATGGTTTACACGAACAAAATTCCCTGCGGCCATATGCGCGCACCGGGTGATCCTCAGGGCTTTTTCGCCAACGAAAGCCAGATGGATATCGTGGCGCGCAGGCTCGGCATGGACCCGGCGGCGTTCAAGCGCAAGAATATGCTGAAGGACGGCGACGAGACGCCCATCGGCGGCCATGTTTCGCATATACGCGGCAATGAGGCTTTGGACAAAGCGATTGAGCTCGCGGGTTATAACAAGCCGAAGGCTAAGAACGTCGGACGCGGGCTGGCGTTCTCCGAATGGAGCCCAAGCGGCGGCGAGGGCAACGTCTTCGTCACTATCGATAAAAAAGGCCGCGTGCAAGTAGAATCTCCGGTGGTGGACCAGGGCGCTGGCGTTCTTACGGTTATCGTCGAAGTCGTCGGCGAGGAGCTCAACGTGCCCGCCGATCAAATCCGTCTGACGCAGCTCGATAGCACGACGGTGCCGAGCGATGGTGGCGTGGGTGGCAGTCGCGCGACCCGAGTTTATGGCAATGCCTCTTATGAAGCCGGCGTTAAAGCGCGCGGGGAACTTTTCGCGGTGGCGGCGCGGAGCCTCGGCGTGGACGCGCGTGAATTGGAGCTGGCGCAGGGCTCGGTGGTGCACAAGAAGTCGAAACGCAAACTAAGTTTTGCCGATATCGTCCAAGCCTACGGATCGCCGCTCACCGTAAAAGGTTACTATAAGAGCTCGGAGAAATCCCACGACGCGTCGGTTTCGGCGCAGATCTGTGAAGTGCATGTCGATCCGGAGACCGGCCAGATTACGCTACGAAATATGATCTCGGCGCATACCACAGGCAAGGTCATCAATCCCTTGATGCACCAGGGGCAGATCGATGGCGGCGTGGTGTTCGGCCTGGGCTACGCTCTGTCGGAAGAAGTCCGTTTCGACGGCGCTAAAATCACCACGACAAATTTCGGTGAATTTAAAATTCCCAATATCAAGGACATCCCGCCGCTGAAAACCCATGTCGCGGAAAACGTGCCGCAGGGACCGGGACCCTACAATAGTCTGGCCATCGGCGAAGTGGCCAATACGCCGACGGCGGCGGCGGTGGCCAACGCGGTGGCCGATGCCTGCGGCATACGAATTACCGACTTGCCGGTTACGTCGGAAAAAGTTTATCAGGCGCTCAAAGCAAGGTATGCGTGATTATAGGCCAAGGATGAAGGCTGATGGATGAAGGATGAAACGATGAATGCGGCGCTCGAACCAATCCCAGTTTCATCTTTTCGCCTTCATACTTCATCCTTAATCTGAATGGAGGTCTTTATGGCTGAAACACTACGTTACTACATTGCTCACAACGGCGGGCTCAAGGTCATGCAGCCGCAGGGGAACTCATTCACCAGCGTCGGTGAATTTTTTCAGGGCAAGACTCTGGAGCATATCATCGGCGCTATCAAGAGGCCGGAACTGCTTTTTGCCGCGGTTGCGTTTGATGGCGGCTACCGCTCCGAAGACGGCGGTAAAAGCTGGACGAAGATCATGGAAGGGGATGCGCGCACCTTTACAATCGACCCTCACGACGAGCGCGTCGTCTACATGGGGATCGGCCCTATTCGTCTTTTCCGTAGCGAAGACGCGGGGAAAACCTGGGAGCCGCTGGATGGCGTGCTCGCCTTGTCCGACAAAGTGAAAAAAAAATGGGACGTGCCGGCGCGCTTGCGCGGCATCGAGTTTCCCCATGTCCGCCATATCTTTGTTCACCCCGAAGACCAGGATCTTATTTGGGTCTTGCTGGAACATGGTGGCAACCTGCTGAGCCGTGACCGCGGCCAGAGTTGGGAAGATCGCAGCGACGGGATCGACTACGTGGACATGCACTACATCGAAAATTACCCTGGCAGCAAGGAGCGCTTCTATGTCTCGTCCGCTCGCGGTTTCTTCCGCAGCGACGACGCTGGCAAGCAGTGGCGCCGCGTCGAGACCGGCATGCCCTGGGGCTATACCGAGTTGCATAGTTATTCCCATGAATGGCACTTTATACCGGGCAACACTCCGCGCATGGTTCTATGTGGCGGCAAGGGCTCACCGGGCGTCTGGTCGCGCGACAAAACCACGCCTCTAGGTCACATCCTCCTGAGCGACGACGGCGGGGAAAACTGGCGTATTTGCACCAACGGACTCGAAAAGGAGAACCCCTATATGCCCTGGGTGCTACTGCACCATCCGCTGGACAAGAACGCGCTTTTCTGCGGTATGGGTGACGGCGCACGCGGTTACGGCTTCGACGCGAGAATCAAAGGCAAGGGCGCATTTTACATCAGTCGCGACCGCGGTGATTCCTGGGAGCCGGTGTTAGCAGACACGCCATCGATTCTCACGGCGTGGGTGGCGCCCAACTGAGGACGAAGTTGACCGGAAAGAACCTAGCGGCAGCAAACGCCGCTGCACCTTTACCCTATAAGAACGGCGGCAAGACGGCGCCGCCAATGAAGTTGTCGAATATCTCCGGTATGGCGCCTTTCCATAAATCAAGACCTAGTAGCACATCACAACCGTACCATTCGACGAAAATGAGAGTTGCTGTGTATAGCAATACTTGCCAGCCTGGATAGCGCGCGAACAGGACGAGGAAGCATGGGACCAAAATAAGAGTGGCAGCAAGGAAACCCAAGAATAGAACGAGAACAAACAACAAAGAAAACCAAGCCGCCCCGATAAGAAGAGAACGAACCGGGGGAAGCTCTGGTTCGGCAAACGGAGACACGGAATCGCGTGCGCGGTTACCTTTCTCCGCGTCGAATAATCCCCCAGTTGAAAAACGCCGAAGGATTTCTGGCCTGAGTTCGCCCAAGACACTAATAAGAAGCAGTAGCGCTGTCGGCACCCCGATCAGCAGGGGAAGCTGCCGCGCTCTAAACGGCAAAGTAAGGCAGGCCGCGATCATCGCAAGGGTCATAGCGAATAGAAACACGTGGAAGAGTATAGTTCCCGTGTGGGAGAAGTCTCCGAGTATCGCTTCTTTCGTTTCGGTCCGTCGGGGAACGACTTCCAAAGTCGCCCGGGATCGCCTGCGCCATAACGGCCAAAGCGCCGTAATCACGAGGAGAAGAAAAAGAACTAGGGCAATGGGGCGGTTAAAAAAGATCGCGTAGCTGCCGTAAGAGATCATAAGCGACTGGTGGAATGCATTTTCGAGGATTTCCGCCAGAACAAAGCCGATTCCGAAGCTTGCGATAGGGAAGCCGTACCGTCTGATTCCCCAGGCCAAGACTCCGCCTAAAACCATGACCACGATGTCCCAAACGTTGTTTCGCACCGCGAAGGCGCCGATGGCGGTGAGCACCGCAAGCGCCGGGCCGACATAAGGTACCGGGACCACGGTAATCTTTCCCAACCACCGCGCGCTGCCGAATAGCATGCCGGTTGATACCACCTGAGAAAGCGCTAAACCAAAAATCAGCGCCCACACAATTTCAGGGTTTTTTCTAATGAGAAGAGGTCCCGGCTCCAGTCCATGCAGTATGAGCGCGCCGAGCAAGACAGCCATTTGAACGCTGCCGGGAACGCCGAATGCGACGGTAGGAAGCAGATCTCCCACGACGTCTGCGTGAATCGTGGCATCGCTTGCAATCAGACCCGCCGGTTCGCCTTTGCCGAATTTGCTCGGATCCTTAGACGCCCTTACCTCCGCTATGTAGGCCCCAAACGCCGCCGTCACACCGCCCACCCCCGGAATGATCCCGACGATCATTCCGATGGTTGAGCTCCGGATTACGGTTTTCATGTGCCCGGCGACATCTTTTGCTCCTTGAACCATTTGGTCCCAGCCGCCGAGATAGATCTTTTCGCCTCCTTTGGCGATGGTATCGCGCCGCGACATGTACTCGAACACTTGAGGAACGGCAAAAACGCCCAGAAAAAAAGGCACCAGAGGGATCCCGTCCCAGAGGTAATTAACGCCCATCGTGAAACGGGGGACGTCGAAGAGATCCGAGTAACCGATGAACGCTAACGTAAAGGCGAGCCCAGCCGCGGCAAACCCCTTGATCACGTTGTCTCTACTTGCCACGGCGAGGCAGAAGATCCCAAACATGACCGTCCAGAAGACTTCAGGAGGACCGAAGGCGAGAACTATGGCGCGAACCAACGGAAGTAAAAGAATAAGAACCAAAAGACCGAAGGACACGCCAGCGATTCCAGAGATCGTGGACATGCTAATAGCGCGCACAGCCTCACCTTTTAGACTCATGGGGTAACCGTCGAGAGTGGCGGTAACATTAGGCGCCGTGCCGGGAGTATTGATTAGAATCGCAGTGACCGCTCCCGCTCCGCCCACCGACCCCATGATGCCGGCATAAAGGTACATCGCGTGGATGGGGGGCATCATGAAGGTGAACGGTAGCACGACGGTTAGGCCCTGTACTCCGCCGAGGCCTGGAATGATTCCAAAAATGACGCCGATAAGATTTCCCAGAAGGACATAAGCGATGACGTCAGTCCGTGCCAGGGGTTCGAGCCCCGCGAGCAGCCCCTCAAACATTCGCGCATTCCTCCCACTCTTCGAACGGCAATGAGGCGCCCCGACACAAAGGGGTGCCGCAGAGCTTGAATATCCCAATGATGTTCGACTCGTCAATCGAATGCATTGAGGCAATAAAGTTGCTTGACGACTGCTAGCCTCGGTGGTAGTTCTCGCCGTGAGTGAAGTCGGCACATCGAACAGGATTCGATTCGACGCATTAACAGGAGATGTGTATCGCCATGAAAAAGCATCGATTCGCGCGCATCGTCGTATTGGCGCGTCACATGGTAGTGTCTTTATCACTGGTAATAATGGCTCAAACGGCGGTGCTGTCCCAGACGAAATATCCGACTGGACCTATCGAGCTGATCGTCGCATTCGCCCCCGGTGGCGCGTCAGATTCCGCGGGCAGGTCCTTAGCGCCTTATTTGTCCAAGTATTTGGGTGTCCCCGTGATCGTCAAAAACCTGCCGCCCCCGCGTACCGGCGAAGACATCTTTAGCCGTAGCAAGCCGGACGGTTACACGGTCGGGGTTATGGCGGGCTCGGCCGTTGCCAGTGATGAAACGTTCTTCAAGGTTCGCTTTCGGGGAAGAGAATTCGCCTGGATTGCTACAAATGCTGCTTCCCCCGGAGTCATCTTTGCAAACGCAAAAGGACCTATTCAACGGTTCGACGACCTGGCTAAGGTGGCGGCGCAACGGCCAATAAAGATCGGGGCATTCAGTAAATATTCTTCGACTACGATCGCCGCGATGATCGCACTCGAGGAAAAGAAAGTCCGTTATTCGTTTGTGACCGGTTTCAAGGGAGCGGCGCCCGCGATGACATCGCTCATTCGCGGTGAGACTGACATCGTCGGCACGACTCTGACCTCCGGGTCGGCCTTTTACAAGAGCGGAGACGCAAGACCCATTCTCCTCTTCGATTCGGAACGTAACCCGCAATTGCCTGACACGCCGACTCTCGAGCAGGCGGGGTTATCGCCTTCGTCAGGCTATCTTGGTTCGGTTGTCTTTGCGCTCGTGGCGCCGCCGGGGACAAGCAAAGAGGTCCGCGACATCCTGGGTGCGGCCCATAAAAAGGCCATTGACGACCCAATGTACCGCGCGCAGATTGAGAAAGTCGGCTTTACGCTCTCCTACGTCCCGCCGGAGAAAGTTCAGCAGTGGATCAACAATCTCTACCAAGAGTTCGAAAAGATGAAATCGTTGGTAGAAGCGGAAGCTACAAAGAACTAGCCCTAGACATCTATCCGGTGACCAACTTCGATCTGGGTCACATCCTCCTGAAGGACGACGCCTGCAACAACTGGCGTCTTTGCATCCAACCGTCCCGAAAAGGTGAATCCCTATATGCTCGGGGTGCAGGTGCATTATCCCCTCGAACCGCAAAAGTCACAAATACAGGGCCGGCGAGTCATAATTAAGATTTCGGCTTGGGAGTGCGCAAGAATAGGGCAATCGCCATCAGGCCCACATAGATAAGCGCGATAAGGAAGAACAAATCTTGATACGCGCGCGTTAGCGCTTGCGTGATGAGCGCGTGGGCCAGCAAGGACTGAGCCCGCTCTTCCAAGGCGAGACCGAATTGACCGGCGTGAATCAGGAGCCCGCGGATGTGAGAGAGCGCTTCAAAACGCTCGCTGGTGACAAAAGCAGCCCCTTGAAGCGGGGGGATGGAATAAAGATTGAGATAGGCGTATCGCTCGAGAAGAAAACTGAAGACGCCGACGCCGAATGCCTCTCCCAGTCCTCGACTCATGCCGATGATGCCGCTGCCCATGCGAGCACGACCTTCCGGCAAAGCCCCTAGTGCCAGCGTGTTGAGGGGCGCATTCAAGCTCGACTCGCCCACGCTCTTGAGGCACAAGCAAAGGAAGATCATTGTAATGGTTGTCCAAAGCGTCATCATGGACAGGCCGTATACCGCAACGATGAGAATGATGAAACCCGACACGATTGGAAGGCGAGGACCCAATCGGTCGCTAAATCGTCCGGCCAGCGGTGACCAGAGACCCGTGATGACGGCGCCGGGGAGAAGAAAAATGCCGGCCTGGGTGGGGCTATAGTTGAGAGCTTTCTGAAGAAACAGGGACGCCAGAAAACTGGCGCCGCGAAAAGCGAAGACGCGAAAGAAAATTAAGATATTGGCCAAGCTGAAGTTCAATTCGCGAAAATAGCGCAGTTCTAAAAATGGCTGATTGGCTCTGTATTCCGCCAGCAAAAAGAGCACGAATAGAATGGCGGCCGAGGTGAAAAGGCCGACGATGAATCGGCTTCCCCAGCCTTCTTCCTGGCCCATGCTCAGGGCGAGCAGCAGCGCGATAGTCGCCCCGATCATGGTCACCAGGCCGGCGCCATCAAGGGGCGCCGCGGCCGCGTGCGATTTGGTGCGCGGGAGAATGTAGTACCCGGCAACAATGCTCAGCACACCGGTGGGGAGATTGATGTAAAAGATCGCGCGCCAGTGCACGTGTTCCGCAAGATAGCCGCCTAGAAGAGGGCCCAAGAACGGACCCAAGGACCATCCGGTCATAAAGAGGCCCATCGCCAGGCCGCGCTCGTTGCGCGGGAACGCTTCGAACATTATGGCCATCGCCACACCCAGAAGCGGTCCCGCTCCAATGCCTTGGATGATGCGAAAAAAAATCAGCGACTCCGCATTCCAGGAAAGCGAACAGAGCAGCGATCCGACAGTGAATAAAGTGGTGCTTAGAATGAAGACATTGCGGTCGCCGATGCGATCCCCCAGCCAGCCGACGCAGGGAATGAGCACCGTGCGGGTAATCATAAACCCGGTCAGGACCCACTGAATGCGATTCAAAGAAACGCCGAAGGACGACATGATGGTGGGTATCGCGATATTCACCGCCGTCACGCTCAGGCCCACCGATATCGTTCCCAGAAAAAGAGTAATCGCAACCCACCACTTGCGAAAACCATCGGGGCTTTGGGAGGGACTCGCCGTTGCATCCATTGCGCGCGCCTCAGTGGGAGTGCTTCCTGATTCGCACGACAACGAGCATGCCGACTCTTAGCGCCCCGTTGGTGTTCACCACGGATATCTTGACCGGAAGCCTTTGCGTAGACTTGATGAACTGCCCCGTGAGTTTCTGCGGTGTAAACAGTGAAAACTCCGAAACCGTGGCTCCGCCCACTTCGATCACTCTGCCTTCGAATTGCTGATCCGGATAGGAATCCACGTTGATGAGCACGGGGCTACCTGGCTGAATAAAACGAATCTCGGTTTCGTCGACGTTGGCTTCGATCCAGTAGCGGCTGGAATCGACGATCATATAGATGGGTTGCCCGTGTTGAATCACTTCCCCAGCGTGAGCATGTTTTTTCACGACTACTCCGGCAACCGGACTATGGATCGTCGTAAGTTGCAGCTTGCGCCGCAATTCGGCCAGCACGGCTTCGGCGCGCCGCACGTCGGCCGTGCGGGCTTTCAAGTCCGCCTCCATAACGGCCGTTTCTTGAAACTTGATCCGCGCCAAATCCAGCGCGGACTCTACTTCTTTGATTTTCTCCTGCATGAAAGACGTCTGCGCTTCCGCCTGGCGCAAGGTGGTTCTTGCGCGTTCCAATTCCTGCTCGGCCACAAGCGCTTTCTCGAAGAGCTTCTGATTCCTCGCCCAATCCTCCTTTGCCTGTGCTGCGTGGGCGCGCGCATCGTCCAGTTGGTGGCGCGATGCCCTGAGCGCCGCTTCCGCTTTCGCCACCTCTTCCTTCTGCCTGGCGACGTGCACTTCGATCTCCTTCGCCCCCTGCTGCGCTTTGTTGTGCAACCGATCCACCTCCGCCTCCGCTTGCTGCAATTGAATCTCGAGCTCTCGGCGATCCAGCGTCGCAAGCACTTCCTGCCGGGTTACCGCGTCTCCTTCCTCTTTGGTCAGGGAGTTGACCTTGGCGGTCATTTCCGCGCTGACGGCCACGATGGAGGCTTTGATGCGGGCGTCCTCCGTTGAGACGTACCCCGCGGAGCGCCACCACCACACCGCAAACCCGCCAACCACAGCGATAAAAGCCGCCAGACCGGCGAGCGTCTTCCAGGAACGAAAGTTCATTGCCAATATCGCTGCCCTGAAAACCGGCGAGGGGCCGGCGGTTTAGTTGATCGACTTTGAATCAACAGGATGTCTCCGAAAGATGCCCTCGATAAAGTGAAACGTAATCCGGGCCAGGAAATACCCGAAACCCGCCCGCGTTGCAGCGGCCTAAATTGCTGGATTTCCCCGGCGTGGAAAGACTCCTCACGGAGTTTACCCTGAGCACTCGAAGGGCTCGCAATGCCAGACAAAAAATCAGTTTGTCACCATGAAAGCGGACCGTGAACTGTCTTTCTAGCACCCAAACCCATAAAGCCGGGCGCAGTTATCCCACAAATATTTTCGTTTGGTTTGTGCGTTGAATGGGAGTCGTAAGAAACTCTCCACGGCGTGAGGATATTTCACGTCAAGATGCGGGTAGTCGGTTGAGAAGACGATGTTGTCTTCAAGGCCGAAATCCGGAAGATTTTTCGCGACGGCTTCGTCACATTCAATCGATCCCCAGCACTGGCGCTGGAAGTATTCCAGCGGTTCGAGTTTCATTTCCGGGTGTTCAGCCCTGCCGGTTAACTCGGCGTATTCGCCCATGCGCCAGAGGAGCCAGGGAATCCAGGCACAGTTGCCTTCCAAAAATGCGACTTTCAATTTTGGAAATCGCTCCATAACTCCGCCGTAGATCATATCAGCGCAGGCGAACATGTTAGCCATCGGGAACGACAGCGTGTTGAACATGGCGAAGCTTGGGATGAATTCGGAGATCGCCGGTTGCGGTAAGAAAACCCGCCCGGCTTCATGGAAGCCGACGGGAATTCCCAGCTTCTGGCATTCTTCCCACAACGGATCGTAATAGGGATCGCTCCACATTCTGCCATTGACGTGATTGGGGCGCACGAGGATGCTGCGAAAGCCAAGCTCGGTCACGACGCGGCGGGTTTCTGCCACGGCCGACGAGACATCGTGCGGCGCTACGATCGCCGCGCCGAACATCCGATCGGGAGCGACCCTGCAAAAATCATACAGCCAGTCGTTATACCCCTTCGCGATGGCGGCGGCGAGTTCCGGATCCAAGCCGTCGACGGCGAGCACGAACAGCCCGCGGCTCGGATAGAGAATCGCTACGTCCAGTCCTTCTTTATCCATTGCCTGCACTTGTGCCACGTTGTCAAAACCGCGGGCTTCTTCCACCGCATAACGTTCGTTAAGAATTTTCTCGCGGAGCGGTCCGAGCGCCGGACTCGACTTTGGCGTGGGGCGCGGCATGATCTTGCCATCGACGTCTACCCCGAGGTCCCGTTTGTGCCGGTTAAGGCCGATGGGCGCCCGATCGAGGAATTTTTCGTCGATGTACTTCTGCCATAGATCGCAGGGTTCCATGACATGCATGTCGGAATCCATCGCTTTGAAACCGTCTTTCATGGCAATTTCCTCAGTTCAATTCGTTCAAGAATTCAGATGGTTCAAAACGTTTTGAACGGCTAGAACGTTTTGAACTGCACTTGTGAGTCCCGGGCTCGAACTCGGTTGCCTGATGACGTCGTACTCATTAACTCCTTTATTGTCTGCCACGATCCTATCAAAGCTGGCCGCAAGAATACAAATTCAAGGAGCGGTAGAGAGTGGAATGCTGGAGTATTGAAATGATCGAGTAACGGAATAAGCAGATTAGTGACGAGATGGCGGTTACTTACTGGCGCCCCGGACGACATCAATAATTTCAGCGGCGTCGGCCGGGACAGAGTCGCCGCGCCAGGCGACATGGCCGTCGGGGCGAATCAACACCAGGCTGCGCTCGTAGGTTTGTTTGACTCTCGGTTCCTGCAGTCGGACGACGTTTATCGGCATGCCGACGTTGGCAGCGGCGGCGGCGAATGCCGATGTGCCGGATAGGTTCGCGGCGAGATCCAGCAACGTGAAACCCTTGCCGAACAGATCCAGCATCGATCGCCCGTCTCTAAGCCACACATGGGGAGCCCGTGCACCCGGCCAAGTTGACGGCACATAGTGGCCGTGGTCCAACGGCGGCGCAAAAGTGCCGTCGGACACGCAGATGGGCGAGTCTTCATAGCGGTAGCCCAGTTCAATACCAACGGAATCGTGCTGAAATTCCTTGGCACGGGTGCGCATGATCGCTGCGCGGGCTTTTTCGCGGACTCGTTTTCCTTCTTCGTTCTCTTCTTCGATCTTCGGTGAGAAAGGGGTTTGGCTGTCGAAGCTGGCGCGCATTTCAGCCGCTTCGTTGACGTTGACCATGGCTATCGGTTTGCGCTCCGCAGTGTAACTATCGAGCAATTTCGGCCCGCCCCAACCTTCGAGCACTGCCGCGACTTTCCAACCAACATCGACGGCGTCGCCGACACCGGTGTTCATGCCGAACCCGCCAGCCGGCCAATTTAAATGCGCCGCGTCGCCGGCGAGGAACACGCGGCCCTCTTGATAGCGTTCGGCGACCACACAGTGGCCGGTCCAGGGCCGGACGGCCAACAGCTCGAACGGAATGTTTCGCCCCAGCGCGCAGCGAAGCTTCTCCGGCGCGTTGAGCACGTCTAACTGTTCTTGTTTCACGTTCCGTATGTTTAAACGCCAGAGCTCTTTGCCGTCGACGGCGGCGATGGCGCCGTTGACTTGCGAATTAATGATTTGATACTGCACTGCTGGACCATGGTTGGTCTGTTCGAGTAACGGTGAGCGAAATAACACCGCCACGTTCATTCCTTGCGAAAAGACACCTTGAAACTGGATGCCGAGCGCGCGGCGGATGTTGCTTCTGCCACCGTCGCAACCGACTAGATAATCCGCTTCGATTCTTTCACGCCGCCCGGTCTCCCTGTCGACTATTTCGGCGAAGACTTTCTGGTCATCCTGCTGAAACGATTCGAATGAAGTATCGTACCGAACTTCGACCGTAGGCAGTATTTTTACATGTTGATGTAGGACGGGGTCAAAATAGGGCTTCGAAATCCATAGGCGGCCTTCCGGGCTGTAGGGGGAACGCGATGCCGGATCGCCGTTGGCCGGATGGGCGAAACGGGCGATTTCGTAGCCGTCCATGCGCGTGACGAAAAGATAATTTCTCGGATAGTCGGTCGGGTAGCCCGACTCAAAACGCATGCGGTCGGCGATGCCCCAGCGGCGCAGATGCTCGACGGTTCGGGTGTTGGCGAGATTGGTGGTCGGAAATTCTACGCTGCCGTCGGATTGCTCCACGACGAGGCAACGGATACTGCGATATGCGAGTTCGATGGCCAGCGCCAGGCCAACCGGACCGGCGCCGGCGATAAGAACGGGATAACGCTTCGATGCCGTCGAATCACTCATGGATGGTCAGGCTTTGCGCGGCTCACAAGGGGCCGGCGTGGTCTTGCCAATGCGATAGCCCCATGTTCGTTCGTCATTGACTTAGTTTTTAACCGCACACTGGAAACTTGAAGGGATAATTATGCAGCGACTCGCCGCCTTTTTCGGTTACCAATACGGCGGCGCCGAGCTGGAGCCCGGCTTTAAAATCTTTAGTGATCGGGTTCGGTTGGATGACATGCACCATGTTTTCTTCCAGCGTCCATTTTTCCAAAGGGTGCGCCGCCGAGCGCGTGCCGAGTTCCGGTGCCTTGCCGGCTTCACCGTGGAATACGCTGTCGTAAGTGGTAAAGCCGTTTTCTTCGATGATCGAAGAGGCGGCGACGATCTCCTCGCTGGTAGCGCCGGGTTTGCAAATCTTGCGGATATTCTCGTAGCATTCCAAAGCCACGTCAAAAAGCTTTCGATATAGCGCATTGGGCTCCCGTCCGATGGCGAAAGGCCGGTGCATCTGTGTTGAATAACCCCAGTAGCTCACGGTTAGTTCAGTAATTACGACACTGCCGGATTCAATTACCCTGGCCGTTGTTCGCTGCCACGGCACATAACGGTCTGGATTGTCCATCCGCGTGGTGGCGATAAAGTGAATGCCCGGGTCGCCGCCATTCTTCAAATAGGCGCTATAGACGACGGCTAGAATATCCTGCTCGGTCATGCCGGGTCTCAGTTCGCGC
The DNA here is from genome assembly GCA_036555515.1 of Binatia bacterium. GTDB lineage: Bacteria > Desulfobacterota > Binatia > UBA9968 > UBA9968 > DATACQ01. The sequence goes on along the minus strand of DATBLC010000150.1, from coordinate 66,381 downwards.
TCCAGCGACTCACAGGCAAGATCAGTCAAATATCCGCTGCGGCGCAGATAGGGGATTTCTTCCCCGCTCCGCACCCGGCGGATGCGCGTGAAGGCGGGACCAAAGTCGGTGAATACCGCCTGCGGAAACTGTTTTTGCAGCTCGGTCATGTGACCGTACGCTATACTGCGCAAGCTAACGATGCCGATTCGGGCTTTTGCCAGTCCTCGGTTTTGTATTTCCTTTACGATGGCCGGCATCGGTGATGGACCGTACCAACGCACGTCTTCAACTACTGACTGCGCTTTGGCGCAAGGTTGATGGTTAAAGAAATGGATGAACACCGTTGGATCGCCGTCGCGCGGAAACAGCAGCCAGCAAGGCGACTGCGCCAGGTAGTTTGCCAGATAATGCACTTCCGACGAGCCGCGCGCGCCGGAAACCAGAATCGCTGCGAGGTTGTCATTGGTCATGGCCTCGCGCATGGCGCGGTAACGTCGCCCGTACTCTTCAGCCGAGAAACGCGGAAACAAATCACTGCCTGTCAACCCGGCTCCAGCGCTCATGGAATCACCGCCCCAAGAAAGTTTCACCGAAGTAAATCACAGTTGGCACGCTGCGACAATGGAGGCTTTAGGTTCAATTTCAAGTTCAACGTTCAAAGTTATATTGTCTTCATGCGCCGCATCGAAGATCCGAATACTTTGAACCTTTGAACCGCGCACGCATTGTGCGGCTCCACGGCCCGCCCCTGAGTAATTTGCTGGCACCATTTGGCGCAACGGCGCGGCAAATGGACTATTGGCGTTTGGCCACTGCCAATGCTTCCACGTGAAAGGTTTGCGGAAACAGATCGATGGGTTGAACCGTCGCCAATTTGTAGCCGTGCTTGGCCAGGGCGGCGAGATCGCGCGCCATCGTCGCCGGGTCGCAGGAGATATAGAAAATCGTCTCGGCATTGAGCGCAGCCAGATCGCGGTCGATGCCTTTGGCGCCGGCGCGCGGCGGGTCGAGAACGATTTTGTTGAACCGTTTTCCGCGCCACGCCAGTTGCGCCAACTCGGCGGGCACGGGTGCGGCGCGCCAACGGATATTTTCGATGCCATTGCGCTGGGCATTAAGCTTGCCGCTCTCGATAGCATGGCGGCGGCCTTCGACGGCGACGACTTCGCCAGCGCACCTGGCGATGGACAACGTGAAGTTTCCGGCGCCGCAGTAAAGTTCGAGCAAGCGGTCGCTTTTAGCGAATGCACCGGCGTGCAGAAGATGACGCAAGATCGTGCGGTTGCCTTCCGGATTGACCTGGCTGAAAACGTCGGCCTCGAGGACGAGGCGCAGGTCGGGTTCGGTGGCGACGCTGATACGGGTATCGCCCCAGACCTGACGACGTCCAAAACCTGTGACAATGAGACCGCTCATTCCCGCGCCCCCGTCCAATAATTTACTGATCGCCGCGCGGTCCGAAGGAGTCAACGGGCCGGCTGCTATGGCGACGAGAACAAGCTCGTTTTCTCCATCACCAGCGACGATCTCTACTTCCGCGATGCTTGTCGCCGTTTCTTTGAGCCAACGGCGGACATGCGCCAACGCGATGTTGACCTGTTCCGAGGCGATCTCGCAGCGGGCGATCTCGACAAGATCGTGGGAAAATGAGCGGTAAAATCCGACCTGCCCGCGGTCGTTGCAGCGCAGGCGAATGCGCCGCCGGTAGTGAAATTCGCGCGGCGCGGCGACGATAGGGAGAATGTCGAAATCCTGCAGTTTGCCGATGCGCCGCAGAGCGTCTTCGAGGCTTCGTTGTTTGGCCGCAAGCTGCGCGTCGTAGCCGAGCTGCTGCCATGGGCAACCGCCGCAGGAGCCCACGTAGGGGCAGGGGGGGCGGCGCCTTTGTGCCGAAGGCTTAATGATATTGATCAGCTCGGCGATGGCATAGCTGCCTTTCGATTCAATGACGCGGGCGGTCACTCGATCGCCGGGGACAGCGCCGGCGACCATGATCACATGGCCGTCGCGGCGGCCGATGCCGTATGGGCCGTGCGAAAGCGAGTCGATCTCTAGCGTGAATGCGTTTTTCGCGTTACTCTCAGCCATCAACAAGAATTAATCACAAAGCGCGCAATGCGGCAAAGCGCAACCTGGAAGGAACAGACATTTCACCACGAAGGTCACGAAGAGCGCGAAGTTTGGGAAAATTATTCGATCCCTTCGTGTTTCCTTTGAAAATTTGGTTGGGTGGAGGACTATTGCCATCCGATTTGTGTGAGTTACCTAATCATTATACGAGCTCGTCGTCCCGGCATGGACTGCCGGGACCCAGGTTGACATGGATGCGTCCGGACGCATCCTGGGCGCCTGATGCGGGCAATCCATGCCGGCATGACGGAGGCTGCTGATGGCCAAAATGGCGTCGGCCATTGGCGTTGGCGTGGGAGGGATGGTTCTCTTTTTTCATGCTCTGCAGGCGAGCGTAAGCTCACGACACATGTCACTCCGTCAATTTGGGAACGGAGCAGTAGGAAATTTGCGCAAGCTGCGCATTCTTAGAATTATGAGTTACGAAAACGACCCACGTTTTTTTAAGGGGATTGAAGAATTCAACCAGCAATTATTTTTCGAGTGTCACGAGACCCTCGAAGAGCTCTGGCTAGAAGAGCATGGGGAAGAGCGCCAGTTTTTCCAGGGCATCATCCAAATAGCGGCGGGCTATTTCAAGTTGCAGCAACGGGTGCCGGCGGGCGCGGTGAAACTATGGCGCACCGGTCTGGAAAAACTCGCGACTTATCAGCCGGTGTATTTGGGAATAAACGTTGAAGCCCTCATGGGCAGCGTCGAACGGAATTTAGCTGAGCTCGAGAACGCGCAACGATACGGCGGCCCAACGCCCCAGCTGGAAATCCCTTCTATCTATCTCGTCTGCTGACGTTGTTTGATGATCCGCTGTACCGACGTTCGTAAAGTCTACCGTCAGGGCGAAGCCGAGATCATTGCTCTGGGGGGTATTTCTCTGGAAATTCCTCGAGCCGCCTTCGCCGCCGTTATGGGGCCGAGCGGTTCCGGAAAGAGCACGTTGCTGCATCTGATCGGCGGCTTGGACCGTCCCAGCGGTGGCGAGCTATTAGTGGACGGGCGGCTGATGGCGCAGATGGCCGACGATGAAATCACTCTTTTCCGGCGCAAGCGAGTGGGATTTGTGTTCCAGTTTTTCAATCTGCTGCCGACATTGACGGCGCTTGAGAACACCGCGCTCCCCCTGGTCCTCGACGGTCGCTCGAAGGCGCATGCGGAGGGGCGCGCGCGCCGGCTTCTCGCCAAAGTTGGGCTGGAGAAACGCGAGTATCATCTCCCCGAAGAAATGTCGGGCGGAGAGGTCCAGCGCGTTGCCATTGCCCGGGCGCTGGCTTTTGATCCGCCGATTCTCTTGGCCGACGAGCCGACGGGCAATCTGGATTCCAAAACGGGGGAGGCGATCTTGTCGCTCCTACGCCGGCTTAACGAAGAAGACGGTTGTACCGTCGTCATGGTCACCCATAGCGATGAGGCGGCGAGCTACGGCCACCGCAGGATCTATCTCCGTGACGGAAGAGTGGAGAAGGAAACGGCGTAATGTTCACGCTCCTCCGCACAATCTCTTGGCGTCATGTTCGGCGCCACCGCCTGAGAACCCTGCTGACTTTTTTGGGCATGGCCCTCGGTGTCGCGGTGATCGTTGCCATCGCACTCGTCAACCGCTCGCTTAGCACTTCATTTCAGTCGACCATCGAGCAGATCGCGGGAAAAGCTGTTTTGCAGGTGTCCAACGCTGAAAGTGGAATTCCCGAGTCGATTTACCCAACGATACGAGACACCGAAGGCGTCCAGGATGCCGCTGCGGCAGTGGAGGGCTTTTTGCCAGTGAGCGGGGCGGAGCGGGAGCGGCTCTACGTTCTTGGTGCGGATCTACTGACGGATTCCACGGTGCGCGATCATCAGTTCGCCGACTCCGGATTCGCCTTTGATCAGGCGCTGGACTTTATCGCCCGGCCGGATTCGATCGCGTTGACCGAGTCGTTCGCGCGCCGGTTCGGTCTTCGGATCGGGGCGCGCATTACACTTAGCACCAGCGCCGGAAAACAAAGTTACACCGTGGCCGCGCTGCTCAAAGAACAAGGAACGGCAAGAGTCTTCGGGGGCAATTTCGCCCTGATGGACCTGCCGGTCGCGCAGCGAGCCTTCGGCAAGGAGGGAAAACTCGATATCGTCGATCTGACGGTGGAGAAGGGTAGCAAGATTGAAGCCGTGCAAGACCGCCTGCGCCAACGCCTCAAGGGTATGGCGGAGGTGGAGCGGCCAAAAAAGCGCGGCGAGCAGATCGAGTCGCTACTGTCGTCCTTTCGCGTTGGGCTTTTCTTTGTGAGCTTGATCGCGTTGTTCGTGGGTTTTTTTCTTATCTACAATACGGTGGCGGTTTCGGTCGTGCAGCGCAAGCGTGAGATCGGTACGCTCCGTTGCTTGGGCATGCGCCGCGGAGAGCTGCTCCGTCTCATCGTGAGCGAAGCGCTAATCCTTGCGCTTGTCGGGGCCGCAATGGGTTGTTTGCTGGGTTGGGCTTTGGCGCAAGCCGCGCTGCTCGCCGTGGGCGAAACGGTGCGCAATTTGTTTTCGTCCATCGCTCTTGCTGGAAGCAGCCTGTCAGTGAATGAACTGGCGTTGGCGTTGGTTAGTGCCGTCAGTGTCGCACTGTTAGCGGCTTTGCATCCGGCCGTGGAAGCTATAAGCATCAGCCCGCTGGAAAACGCCCGCCAAGCCGCGTGGCGGCCGGTCTTTCATGCCGGCAAATCCTGGGCGACTCGGCTCGGCTTCTTATGTCTCGTGGTTGCGCCGGCGCTGGTTTTCCTCGCACCGTTAGTTCATGGGGCGATTCAGCAGTTCAGTTTTGGCGTTGTCGGCATGCTGGTGTTTTTGCTCGGGCTTGCCTCTTTTACTCCGCTGATCATCAGTTTCTCGGTCAGTCGGTTATGGCGTTGCCCAGCCGGCGTTCCCGGATTGTCCTGGGCCGAAACCAGACTGGCGTCGGATAGCCTGAGGAGAAATCCGTTGCGCGCTGGCATCACCGTCGCCACCATGATCATCAGTCTGGCGGCGATTTTTACCATCGCCGCTTTCATTAACAGCGTGCGCGGATCCCTGCTGGCGTGGGTCGATCAAATGGTCACCGCGGATATCATTGTAAGCTCCGGGGCGAGAACCGCCGGGCCGCGAAACGTGTCGCTTCGCGAAGATGTTTTGCCGGGGCTAACAGCTCTGCCCGGCGTAAAAATCGTCGATCTCTATCGCCTCGTTCGCGCGAATTATCAAGGGAAGCTGATTATCGTGGAATCGTTTTCCGCAGTGGACTCGGCAAGCGTACGCACTCTTCCCATGGCCGAGGGCGACGGAACTAAAGCCTTGCGGGAAATGTCCGGAGGCCAGGGAGCGATCATCAGCGAAAGTTTTCAACGCAGGTTCGGCAAAGGCACCCATGACATCATCGAACTTGCCACGCCATCCGGTCCGGTACGCTTCAAGGTGCTGGGCATCTATGTCGACTATTCGTCGGACATCGGCAGCGTACTCATGGACCGCGCGCTCTATAAAAAATATTGGCGGGATGACCTCGTGGACGCCTTTGACCTTTGGTTGGAGCCGGGTGCGGACATGCAAGCGGTGATAGCCGAGATCAAAGCGGCCTATGGAGATAAATACCAACTGTTTGTGAGCACGCACCGGGAATTGCGCGACGCCGTCGTCAAAATCATGGAACAGTCGTTTGTCGTCAACTACGCCGTCGAAATCGTCGCCATCGTGGTGGCCATCTTCAGTGTCATCAACACGCTGCTTGCGTCAGTGTTGGACCGGACGCGGGAGATAGGCGTACTGCGCGCCATCGGCGCGACCCAGACGCAAATCCGGCGCATCGTTCTTCTAGAAGCGGCCACGATGGGGCTCCTGGGCGGCCTGCTCGGGTTGTTTGCCGGCACGATCATGGCGTATCACCACGTGGTCTACAACACAAAGGTGCTCACCGGCTGGACGTTTCAGTTTTTTTATCCCTACGAGGTAGCCCTGTACGCGCTGATCGCAGCGGTGCTGCTCTGCCTCGCCGCCGGCTACGGTCCTGCCAAGCAGGCCGCGGCCACGCCCATCGTTGGCGCCATCGGATACGAGTGAAAAATTTTCGTTCAATGTTTAACGTTCAATGTTTCTGATTCATGATCCTAAACTTGAACTTTGAACCCGGAACCTTGAACTGTTCCGGCCTCGGGCGGCGGCTTTGGCGGTCTGAGAACCGCATAGCAGATCGTGGTCAAACCGCACACCGCGATCAAGCTCCAGAGAAGCGCGTCGTAGCTTTGTGTGCGGTCATAGATCGCGCCGGCAGTGACCGGGCCGGCAACGCTGCCCCACATGTACAAGAAGCTCATGCTGCCGCGGATCTTGGCGAAGTTTCGGCGGCCGTAAAAATCGCTTACGGTGGCCCAGGTGACGGGAAACAGGCCTTCGAATATCGTAAAGAGCGCCAACGCAGGCCATAGTTGCCAGTCCGTGTCGCCGCGGAAAATCAGCAATAGGGACAGGCTCCCGATGGCCATGCAAACCGCCATCAGCCGGGGCTTGAAAATTCTATCACCCAGCCAGCCGATGAGCAGGTGGATGGGCATGCCGAGAAGAGCGACGAAAGCCAGAAAGACTGCCGCTCGCTGTTCCGTCAACCCACGCCACACGAGAATCGGCACAAAGTGAACCAAAATGGCGCTGGCACAAACCACGCGCAAGGACGTCGCCATTGCAATTAGCCAGAACTGATAGGTGCGCAGGGCCGCGCGCAGTGAGAACTCGCGCGCTTCGGCCATCGCACTTTGCTTGGCGCCGGTTTCGAGCAATGGTTCCCCGTCCGGCAAGAGTCCCATGCTCTCCGGCGAACGGCGAATGGTCAGAGCGAGGGGGACCCCCATGACCAGAAAGGCCACGCCCGCAGCGAAGGATGCGGTGCGCCAACCCGAAGTATGGACGGCGTAAGCGAGCAACGGGGTAAACAGGGTGCCACCCAAAGCAATAGAGCCGCTCGTGATGGACATCGCCAGGGCGCGTTTGCGGATGAACCAGTTGTTCGCCACCGCCATAGTAGCGTCCATGAATCCCGCCTGATACGAGAGCGAGATGACGCCCATATAGACGATCAAAAAGGCCAGGTAGCTGTTCACGCCGGCGAACAGCATGTAGCCGATCCCGGCGAGCAGTGCGGCGAGGGCCATAACCGGGCGCGGACCGAAGCGATCGATGCAATATCCGGCCAACGGTCCTTGAATGGCGCCCTCGGCTCGAGCCAGAGAAAATACCAGAGAGGTCGCCGCGCGCGTGAGCCCCAATTCTTGGGTCACAGGCAGAAAAAAGATAGTAAAGCCGTAGGCGTGAAGGCCGCCGCCAAGGAGCCGGATGGTGCAACTGACACCGATCATGCGCCAGCCGTAAAAGAGACCTGTGAGTTTATTTAACAAATGAGTCCTGCTGAGGGGGGTGGTTTGGGTCTCGTCAGCGTCGCATAGAGTACGCCGGAAACTAACGATAGCGCGATGAAACCAGACATCAATGGACTATAACTCTGGTAGCGGTCATAAACCGCGCCGGCGATCACCGGTCCTAAAGCCGGTCCCCAAAGGTAGAAAAAGCTCATGGTGCCGCGGATCGTGGCGAAGGACTTGCGGCCAAAAAAATCGCCGACGGTCGCCCAGCCCACTGGGAATATCGATTCGATAACAGTAAAGAGCAAGGTAAACACCCAGAGCGCCCATTCACCCTCGCCGTAAGCGAGAAAAAAAATCGATCCCGCGCCGATGATCATACACAAACCCATGAGCCTGGGCTTGCTCACATGGTCGGCAATCCAACCGATAAGCAGATGAGACGGCAGGCTCATAAGCGCCATGGCCGCGAGCATGGCGGCGGCGCGCTGCTCGGAAACACCACGCCAGACCATGATGGGAATAAAATGCACCGTGATCGCATTGTATACCGCGACACGCGTGGTAGTGGCGAGTATGATCATCCAGAAGGCTAAGGTTCGCATGGCCTCCTTCAGCGTATAGTTTGCTTCATTGCCGTGCATGCCGGCTCCATGGGAGCCAGATTCGCGCGCATGCGCGGTGTGTTCTGCGTCGGCGACCGGTCCGCCGTCGGGAAGCAGGCCGAGGCTTTCGGGGGAGCGCTTCACGAACAGCGCGACGGGAACGCCGATCAAGATCAAGCCGAGGCCGGACAAAAATGCGCCCCAACGCCAACCCCAGCTATAAACGGCGAAGGCGAGCAGCGGCGTAATCAGCGTGCCGCCGATGCCGATGGCGGAGCTGACCAGCGTCATAGCGAGGGCGCGCCGACGGATGAACCAGGTGTTGGCCAGAACCATCGGCGAGTGCATGAAGCCGGCGGAAAAGGACAGCGAGATGACGCCGAGATAAACGACGAGAAAGCCGTAATAGCTTTCAACGGTCGCGAGCATCATATAACCGATGCCGGACAGGACCACCCCGGCGAGGATCATCGGACGCGGCCCAAGGCGGTCGATCAGATAGCCGGCCAGCGGACCTTCGATAGCGCCTTCGGCGCGGGCTAAGGAAAAGACCAGCGAGGTTGCCGCGCGACTGAGCCCCAGTTCCTGGGTGATGGGTAGGAAGAAGACGGTGAATCCATAAAGATGGAATCCGCCGCCGAGCATGCGGATGCCGCAGCCGACGAGGATCATCCACCAGCCGTAGAACAGACCATTGAGTTGCGTTGTAAATTTTTCGACCATTAATCCGGTAAAAAAAAGACGCGGGCCCTTCGACTGCGCTCAGGACTGGCCGGACGGGCATTAAAACCGGAAGTCGTTGGCCGGGCGCGATGATTTCGCTCAAACTATCCGACAGCCCCGCGCCATGTCAATGCAAAGGCGAGACTCGAACGCTGATCTTTGTTTCTCGTTGGTGTATAAGAGTTTCTTAACGTGAATGCGAAACGAAAGGCAGGCATGTTGCGACACAAAATTACATTGATACCCGGCGACGGCATCGGCCCCGAAGTGATGAAGCCAACGCTGAAAATCATCAAAGCGGCCGGCGTAAACGTCGAATGGCACAGGCATCTGGCCGGAGCCGCGGCGCTAAAAAGACATGGGACGACGATTCCGCAGAAACTAATGGACTCCTTCGATAAGAACAGGGTCGCTCTCAAAGGACCGGTGACGACGCCAGTGGGGGAAGGTTTCGCCAGCGTTAACGTCGAACTGCGCCAGAGCTTCGATCTTTACGCTAACCTACGGCCCATCAAGAATCGTCCCGGCGTCAAGGCGCGCTACGAAAACGTCGATCTCATCGTCGTGCGCGAAAATACCGAGGGGCTTTATTCCGGTATCGAGCACGAAGTCGTGCCCGGGGTCATGGAAAGCCTGAAAATCATCACAGAGAAAGCGTCCACGCGAATCGCTCAGTTCGCCTTCGACTACGCCCGCGCCCACGGACGCAAGAAAGTTGCGGCGGTGCATAAAGCCAATATCATGAAACTCACCGACGGTTTGTTTCTTCAATGCGCGAGGAACATCGCTTCGCGCTACAATAAGATCGCTTTCACCGATCTCATTGTGGACAACGCTTGCCTGCAGTTAGTTCTGGACCCGACGCGTCTCGATGTCTTGCTGCTGGAGAATCTTTACGGCGACATCGTCTCGGATCTGGCGGCGGGCTTGGTGGGTGGTCTGGGCGTCGTCCCGGGCGCCAACTTGGGCGACACCCACGCGCTGTTCGAGAGCGTGCATGGCAGCGCGCCGGACATTCAGGGAAAAAACATCGCCAACCCAACGGCGGTGATTCTTGCCAGCGTGATGATGCTGGAACATTTGGGCGAGAAAAAGGCGGCGACGCGCATCTCCAGCGCTCTTGAGACGGTGTTGAGAAAGGGCGAGACTCTAACCCCCGATCTCGGCGGCAGCGCGACCACGACGAAATTCGCCGAAGCAATCATGCGGGAGATCGAACGATGATTAAGTAGAGAATTAACGCAAAGGATCTAGCGCGACGCAGCCGCAACCAAAAGAAACAGAGATAAGTTTAAGAGTGTATACGTCCGAACCGTTAGTGCCCTTCGTCCTTCGACGCTACTCAGGAGGCATGAATGCTATTATCGGAAGAAGAACTGGAGCGGATGCACAGACGCTTTCCGTATCCGCGATTCTCCCAGGCGGAGTACCAGCGGCGCTACGATGCCATTCGCAAGCTGATGCGCGAGATGAGGCTCGATTGCCTGCTGATCATCGGCGGCTCCGCGGCCTATGGGCGACTCTGGTTCAATCTCCGTTATGTCACCAACATGATGGGTAAAGCGGAGATGGCTACCTACTGTCTCTTTCCGAAAGAAGGCGATCCCGCCGTAGTTACGCGGCCGGGCCATTCGCTGGCGGGCGCCATGCTCGCCAGAACCGTCGTGCGCAATATAATCGTCGGCAAACCCAGCGTACTCGACGCCATTGTAAATGAGATTAAAGAGCGCGGTTATGCCAAAGGCAAGGTCGGCATCGTCGAGTACGATCCATACACCTCGATACCGAAAAACCACTGGGACTTCTTTACGGTCAATCTGCCACAGGCGGAGTTTGTCTTTGTCACCAAAGAATTCATTGCCATGCGGCTGCTCAAGAGTGCCGAAGAAATCCAGTTCCTCGAACGCTCCGCAGAACTGGGCGACGCCGGCATTCGCGCCATGCAAGAACGGGTCAGGCCCGGCATGACCGAAAGCGAGGTGTTCGGCATCGTCCATGAAGCCGTCATGCGGGAAGGCGGGGAGATGGGCATGATCCAGCTTGGCTCCTGTTCGATGCTCGACCCGGATATCAACGACCAGCGCCCTCGTCCCGTCGATCGGATCATCGGCGAACGCGACATCATCAACAACGAGCTGGGTATTTTTTACAATGGCTATGAAGCTCAGTGCGGCAAACCAGTCATGACCGGCGAGCCGACGCTGGAGTATAAGGAAATGTTCGACATCGCAATGGAAGGGTACAAGCGCCTCGTACCGACCCTCTACGCGGGCAAGAGCAGCGCCGAGTCCGCCGAAGCCATGAAATTTATTCATGACACCAATTATGAGTTATACGGCGGATTTCTGCAGGGCATGCTCGGCGCCAATCCGCGCCATGAACCACAGATCGGTTTCGACCGCGTTCAGAGCAGCGAAGACCGGTTCCTCTATGGTCCCGATGGGCGATTGGTCTATCAAGTCGGCCATGTCTTCACTTTGCAAATGCATATCGTCGATAACAGTCATAAACGTGGGTTGTTTCTCGGCGATTTCTTCGCCATTGAAGAAAAGGGACCGCGCTGCTTAAACAAATTCCCGCCGCAGTTAGTACGGCCGGGCCGGCACTAAACTCAGATCACGTCGACCAACGTTCCATCGTTCATATCGTCGAAGATTCTCGGAATTGCCGGCTTGAAACACCGTTAGCTAATCGTGTGATTTATTTCCCTAATTGTTATTTTTTGTAAGTATTTTGGAATTTTTTCTAAAATGTGCTATGGCAAGGGCCATGGCGCCAAAGTCCCCGGAGTTGATGAGCACCCGGCAGGTGGCACGCTACCTGGGGATTAACGAAAAAAAGATTTATGCACTGGCGAAGGCCGGCAAGATTCCTTGTACCCGGGCCATCGGCAAGTGGACGTTTCCGCGTAAGCTGATCGACGCATGGATCGAAGAGAGCGCCGTTCGCTCCGAGCGAAAAGAGGTGCGGACGGAAGAACGGCCGTTCCTCCTAGCGGCGGGCAGCGACGATCCAAGCCTTGGCGTCTTGCGGGATCTGTTCGAGCAGCGAACGAAGCCCGCCTCGTTTTTTCTCGACACCGTCGGCAGCAGGGGGGGGTTGGCGGCGCTGAGGGATGGGGTTGCCGATCTTGCCACCGCGCATCTTTTGGATCCCGCCAGCGGTGAATACAATCTGCCCTTCGTCAAAAATCTGTTGGGCGATAAGACAGTCGTCGTGCAGTTATTTTACCGGCACCTGGGTCTCGTCGTGGCGCCGGGAAATCCAATGAAGCTGCGCGCAATCACCGACCTGGCGCGTCCTGAGGTGCGATTGGTCAATCGTCAAGCCGGTTCAGGCACGCGGCTTTACCTTGACCACTCGCTAGCCCGCTTGAAGATCAATGCGCGGAAACTCAACGGTTACGAGACGGCGGTGTTCACTCACGTTGATGTCGGGCTACGGGTTCTTCGCGGCGAGGTCGATGCCGGCTTGGCGACGATGACGGCGGCGCGGATGTTAGGACTGGACTTTGTGCCGCTAACACGCGAGCGCTTTGACGCCGTGATTCCACAGGAGCGTTTTTTTTCGCCGGCGATTCAGGCGCTGCTGAATATCGTCGGTTCCAGTGAATTTCGCAGCCGCCTGCAGGCGATGGGTGGATACGACTGCGGCGAGTCGGGGCGGATTATCTCTATGAGTTGACTTCCGGCAAAGGAGGTTGGGATGCAAATACGAGGAAAGTCTATCGGCTTAATCGTTGCGCTCGCCGGACTGCTGAATGGCGCGCCGATCTACGGCGCGGAAACGGCGGGCCGCGCCGTCATCCTGTCGACCACCACAAGCACGCAGGACTCCGGGCTGCTCGATGTATTGGTCCCGCTTTTTGAAGGGCGGAGCGGCTACAGCGTCAAGACGATCTCTGTCGGCACCGGGCAGTCGCTGGCGCTGGCTGCCAAGGGCGACGCCGACGTTGCTCTGGTTCACGCGCCGAGCTTGGAAAAGAAATATGTCGCGGACGGCAAACTGCGAAATCGCCGGCTGGTTATGTACAACGATTTCGTCATTATTGGACCTAAAGACGATCCGGCCAAAATCAGAACGCTCAAGTCTGCGGAGGCGGCGCTCAAGGCGATCGAGCGAGCCAAGGCGCGATTCGTTTCTCGCGGCGACAACTCCGGAACCCATAATCTTGAAATGTCGCTGTGGAAATCCGCGGGCATCCAGCCCGGTGGCTCCTGGTACATCGAGTCGGGGCAGGGCATGGGCGCGACTCTCGGCATCGCGCAGGAACGCGACGCATACACGATCACCGATCGCGGTACGTACCTGGCGCTTCAAAAACGTGTCACCCTCCCGATTCTCATCGAAGGGGATCGCGCGCTGCTGAATATTTACTCCGTCATGGAAGTGAACCCCGCCAACGGGCCGCGGGTGAACGCGGCCGGGGGAAAGGCATTCGCCGATTTCATGGTATCGCCGCAAGCGCAAAAGTTGATCAAGAGCTTTGGTGTCGAAAAGTTCGGCCAGCCGCTGTTTGTCCCCGTTGCCCACAAGAAAGAGGAAGAATTGGGAGTATAAGGTGGAGCTGATCTGGCAAGGCGTCGTCAAGGCTACGGAGTTGGTCTTCGGCTCCGATGTCGAAGTGTGGTCCGTCACCTGGAGATCGCTACAAATCTCCGGCTGCGCGACGCTGGTTTCGCTCTTAATCGGCATTCCGCTTGGCATCGCTCTCGCGCTTGCGCGATTTCCCGGCCGCGGCGCGACGGTAGCCTTGGTCAATACCGGCATGGGCTTGCCGCCTGTCGTGGTCGGTCTGTTCGTGTCGATTTTTCTCTGGCGCAGCGGGCCTCTCGGCTTCATGGAGTTGATCTACACGCCTACGGCAATGGTTGTCGCTCAGGTAATCATTGCCTTTCCCATCGTAGCCGGTTTGACCATGGCGAGTTTTCAAGCCCTCGATCCCAACCTCGCACTGCAACTGCTTGGCATCGGTGCGTCGAAGACTCAGTTGCTCTGGTTGTTATGCAAAGAGGCGAAGTTGCCGCTGTTGGCGGCGGTCATGGCCGGTTTCGGCGGCGTCATTTCGGAAGTCGGCGCCTCGATGATGGTGGGCGGCAACATCCGCGGCCAAACCCGCGTTCTTACTACCGCAACGGTGCTGGAAACCGGCAAAGGCAACTTCGACATCGCCATCGCGCTTGGTTTGATCCTGCTGGCGCTGACCTTCGCTATAAACTTTTTTCTCACCCGTATTCAGCAGCGGGAGCAACTGCGGTGGCCGAAACTCTCCTGACCCTGCGCGACGTGCTTGTCAATTACGGCAACTTGGTCGCGCTGCAGATCGCGGCACTCGACTTACACCGCCGCGAAATGCTGGCGATCATCGGGCCAAACGGCAGCGGAAAGTCGACCTTGCTGCGGGTGATAGGTTTGCTCCAGCGTCCCACCACCGGCACGGTGCTGTTCCGCGGCGAGCATGCATTTGATGGAAACTCGCTTCAACTCAGGCGGCGCATCGCCACGGTTTTTCAGGAGCCGCTGCTGCTCAACGCCACGGTTTATGAAAACGCCGCTCTCGGATTGACGCTGCGCGGCGTGGCCAGCAGTGAAATCTCCCGGCGCCTTGAGCCCTGGTTGGAGCGGTTGGGCATCGCCCATCTGCGCAGACGTCGTGTTCGCAGCTTATCCGGCGGCGAAGCCCAACGCACCAGCCTTGTCCGCGCCCTCGTGCTCGAGCCTGAAATTTTGCTGCTCGACGAGCCTTTCGCCGCTCTGGATCCGACTAGCCGGGAAGCATTACTGCGGGATTTTCAACCGATTATTAAAAACAGCGGAATGACCACCGTATTCGTCACCCACGACAGGGACGAGGCTTTCAGTCTCTCCGGCCGCGTCGGCGTTTTACATCAGGGCCGGCTGCTGCAGATCGGCGCTCATGAAGACGTCTTTCGTCATCCAGCCAGCGAGGCTGCGGCCGAGATCGTCGGCGTTGACAACCGCCTGTCTGGCGTGGTCGAAGACTGTAAGGATGAACTGACTATTCTCCGTGTCAATCAGTACGAATTGAGGGTTCACGGGAGATTTCGGAAGGGGGCGAAGGTCATTGTTTGTCTTCGTCCGGAAGACGTCGTGCTTAGCCGGGGAAGCGGCGAATCGAGCAATTCAAACCGGCTCTCGGGAAAAATCACCGCTGTATCGACAGGCGTGATGCACAAGCGCATAACCTTAGACTGCGGTGGCATACAGGTCGTGGCGCTGATGAATCGGAAAGAATGTCTTCTTGGGCTGGGGATCGCCGAAGGCGATGAGGTCACGGCGACATTCAGCTCCGCCGCACCCCATGTAATCGCGGATCTTTGAGATTTCACCGCAATCTTCGTTGTTCGAGTTCTTAATACGAGCACGACCGCGTAGTGATCGAGGACCGGCTTGCTGACCGGAGATCGAGCATAGAGGATCGAAGCTATCCTCCATCCTCTGTTCTCAATTTTGACGGCTATCGTACCGGCCTGCCTATTTCACCAACCTGCAGGTGGACAGCAGGGCCAAAGTTGGGTAATGGATTGAATGACGGAGGGACCTATGTCAACGACAAAAGTGAAAACGGATGTCATCGATGCCGACGCTCATGTGGTTGAGAGCGAGCGAGTATGGGATTATCTCGACCCCGCCGAAGAGAAATTCCGCCCAACGCTAGTGGCTGACCCGGATAACCCCGAGAGACAGCACTGGGTTCTCGATGGCGAGAATATCGGCCCCAAGTTTCCTTCGCCTAACGAGAAAGAATCTGCGGAGCATGTCAAGAGATTCGGCCGGGAGGTGGGCACCCCGGTGGCAGCGCGCGAGCTAAGCGACGTAACGCGGCGGCTCAAGCATTTGGACGAATTGGGCATCGACGTTCAAGTGCTTTACAATTCGCTCTGGCTCAGGTCTCTCACGCGCCGGCCGGACGCGGAGATTGCGCTCTCTTGGAGTTGGAACCGCTGGCTGGCGGATGTCTGGAAACTCGGGGAGAATCGCCTGCGCTGGACCTGCGTGGTGCCAGCGCTGACGCCCGAGGAGGCGGTGCCGCAGATGCGTTTCGCCAAGGAACATGGCGCTGTCGGCGTCTGCATTCGGCCCTTCGAGAGGGATAAGCTGATGACGGACCCGTTTTACTATCCGATCTATGACGAGGCGGAGCGCCTCGACATTCCAGTCACCGTCCATATCGCGAACGGCAACCCCGAACTGTTTAGATTAATGACCAATGAACCTGGCGGCGGTTTCTCGACTTTTCGAATCCCGACGGTTACCGCCTGCTACGCACTGATCATGAGCGAGCTACCACGAGTCTTCCCGACGCTTCGGTGGGGTTTCATCGAGACATCGAGCCAGTGGGTACCCTGGGTGATTCACGAGGCGGTGCGGCGGTCTTTAGGAAGCGAGCATCCGATATCCACTAACTGCTTGCGCGAGATGAACATCTTCGTGTCGACCCAGACCGACGACGACTTTCAATACATTATGTCTTACGCGGGCGAAGGGAATCTCGTTATCGGCACCGACTACGGACATGGCGACACCTCCAGCGAGCTGAATGCGATTTCCAGGTTCAAAGCAATGGAGGGCCTCAGCCCGGAGGTGAAACGGAAGATTCTTTCCGACAATCCGAGGAGATTTTACGGCATTTGAAGCGCTCCCGGTTTAACCTTCAACTTGTAAGGTTTAACGGCAGGCGCAGATGCTCCGCCCCGACGTCCGCCAAAGAGAGTTATAAAAGGAGAACTCATGCAGGTCATCGATTCGGACGGGCATTTACACGAGCCATTCGATCTTTTTGAACGGCACATGGAAAAGGAGTTCTATTCGATACGCCCTCGTATCGTGGATTTGCGCGATGAGCAAAGAGATACCGGACGTTGGCTTGTCGAGGGGCGGCTCGTACCGCGTCTCCCGTTCACCAAAGGCGTCGGCGGCGGAGGCTTCAGGTATCAGACGCCGCGCCATCGCCAGATGAAAGCCAAAGATAATTCTCTCGACGATATCGCCGGCCGACTGCAGGATATGGATCAGATGGAGATCAACATTCAGATCGTCTATCCGACCGCGCTGGTTTGGGTCTTCGACCTGGAAAACAAGGAGTTGTCCGCCGCCGTATGCCGCGCTTACAACAACTATATCGCCGAGCAATGCGCCAAAGCGCCCAAGCGGCTAGGAGGAGTCGCTTTGGTGCCGATTCAGGATCCGCCTGCGGCCATCGAAGAGGCGCGACGCGCGGTCGGGAAACTCGGTCTCAGGGGTGTGGTCATTCCCGGCATCGTGGGCAACCATCCGCTGCACGCCAAGGAGTTTATACCCTTTTTTGAGACGATGCATGAACTAAACGCTCCCATCGGTTTCCACGCGGTGACCGGCATGCACTTTACGCCCTGGGCGGATTGCTTCGCGGATTTTTTCTCCACCCATGTGACCGCGATGCCGTTTTCGATGATGGTGGCCATGATGTCGCTCGTGCGCTCTGGACTGTTAAAGACGCTGCCGCGTTTGCGCTGCGCCTTTTTGGAAATCGGCGCGAGCTGGCTGCCGTATTGGAATTGGTGGGTGGGAAAACATATCGAGCATGTCTTAGAGCCGCGCGCCAGCCGCAAAGAGAGTGACTGGGGACGCGAGCCCTACGAGTTGCCTGCCACCGTTCACGAGCCGGGCGAAGATATTCTCGAGGGCAGAATCTTGAGCGGCTTTGAAACGGACGAGAACCTGCGCTCGATTATCGATCAACTCGGCAGCAAAGGATTCATGTATGCCAGCGACTATCCCCACAGCGACATGGAGTGGGGCCGCGTCCAAGCGATCAAAGGATCCGAGGCTCTGACCGACGCCGAAAAGGCCGCCCTCCTTGGCGAAAACGCCCGCCGCTTCTACAATTTGCAGATTTGAAATCCGCGCAGGACTGTGCGCCGATGGCGGCAGAGGGAAATGTATCGACATAAACCTTCACATCAGGTTACTCAAAGCTTTTCTTAAGAGATTAAACCAAGTTGGATTCATCCTAAGCTCCCGACATAATAAGCTGCGGTCACTTTTGAGTCGTAAGTCAGTGATAGCCGTAGCCACCGGCAGGATGGATCGTGGCTGCGTTACAAGCGATTATGGAATCCTAGAAAAGCAGTTTGCCCATGACTTCGTTTCCTGTTTGATTCGACAAAGACAAACAACTGGCCGAACGCACACGGGCTCTCGGTATGCGCAAGCTGGATATCGAAGAGCGCTTCGCGCGCTCATCCGGCGCGGGCGGCCAAAACGTCAATTAATCTCAATTGCCAGCCCTTACATCGGCCCAGTGTCCGGCTCCAGTACCAGTGTCTCACTTTTCGGACTCATGTCATTTGACTCGTGTGACAGAATTGGGACACACTTTGCGAAATCTCTGTGTTTTTCTCCAAAGCAACCGCGGCACAGGATTTGCCGAGGTATAATGCGGGCAGTCGCTTAAAAGGAGGACATTAATATGCGAAAAATGATTTTGACCTTATCTATTCTCGGTATTATGGCGCAATGGGGTTGTAGTCCGGCTTTCTGGGGTGGCGCCGCCGCCGGCGTGCTTGGCACCGGTGCAGGCTATGAAATCAACGCCAACCGGCAAATGGATAAGCTCGAAGATGACTATCGAAGCGGCAGAATTAACCGAGAAGAGTACCAAGACAGAAAGAACCAGATCGAAAAAGGCTCGGTTATTTATTAATTAACGGTTTGATTAGTTAGGTGATCGATAGGCGTGGAGAGAGGTCTTTGCCGACGGGCTTACAGAAGCCGCAGGACGGCACTCTCTCTTTGCCTGTTGCAAACGTATGTCCGTCGGATGAAGGACATCGCCCATATAGTTTTGCTCTAAAAAGGACTCCAAAATACGTATCCATATGGCGCAATTCCAGTTTAGCTTGCGCCAATAACCCAGTCCTATTAAATCAGCTTCCAGTTCGCTTTCGTAAGAATAATTTCGCAATCTAATAGTTGGCGGTAGACCGACATCGGTTTGGGTCGGACCTCTTCCAGACGCCGAATCGTTAAAGAATACTCCGCCCTGCCTGCTCGCATGCCCGGCAGTTTCATGGGCAATTTCATGAGCCAATGTCTGACGCAAAAGCCAATAGTGCCAACGATTTTGCAGCGCGAACTTAGCGAGCCTATAGCTGATGTAGATCCGGCGGCGGTCGATACTCAATCCGAGGATATCTCGACGCGGGAAATCGGAAAGAAAAATTCGATAGTCGGCTAATGAGGCGTGGTCTTCGGATACAAGGATAATACGCTCCGCCTCAGCTCTAACGAACCTTTGAACCGGTTCATCGGCGATTACGGGAATTTCAGCCTGGATGGAACAGGATAGCAAGACCCCGCACCAAAAAATCGCTGCAAGCACTGAGGGCAAGCTTCGTCTCATGCGAGTCGACGACAGAATCGGGAATCCCAATGACCAATTTTTACAAGTGAGCCAACCTAACATATTGGCAGGCCGACACCAAGCTCTCACGTCGATCGGCTCAAGCTTATCCAGTTCGCAAATAGCGAAGGTCGAGTTATTGTTGGCTTACTCTGCCGTGGTAACGCTGATTATTAAATTCACAAGACGACTAAGGTGCAAAGCTTGTATCTCGAGTGATCCAAAGGCTGGAAGCGAATGGCATCGACGGTGTATCCATGCCCTCATTTCCAATTTCAATTGAAAAGGCAAAGCAATTGGCCGAGCGCATGCGGGCCCAGGGTATTCGAGAGCAGGATATCGAAGAGCAATTTGTGCGCTCGTCGGGCGCGGGCGGCCAGAACGTCAATAAAGTCTCAACCTGTGTTCTGCTCTATCACCGGCCATCCGGTATCCGGGTCAAGTGCCAAAAGGAGCGTTCTCAAGCGCTCAATCGTTACTTGGCGCGCAGAATCTTGCTCGATAAGATCGAGGCCAAGCTCAGAGGTATCCAAACGGCGAAAGAACAAAGGGCGGCCCAGATCCGGCGCCAAAAGAGAAGGCGTTCCCGGCGCGCCAAGTCGCGGATGCTCGACGAGAAGCATCGCCAGGCTGAAAAGAAAAGCCGCAGAGCTGCCGTGCGGCCCGATCATTACGACGGCTGAGTTAGGGCTCATTCATCGCGCCAAGCCTGCCCTGGCTAGTCGAAGGGACACCAAGCACGCAAAAAAAACTCCTCCGTATTTCTCGGAACCTTGGCGGCCTTAGAGGTTGTGAAAAATTAAATTCTCCAATTCTCCATCCTGTCATTCTGAACATAGCATAGCGGAGTGAAGAATCTCGACCGAGATCCTTCGCGCTGCTCAGGATGACGGAAAATCGCATGAAAACACTTTTTTAAATTTTATTATTTTTCAGTCCTTTGAGCGAGACACAGTATTCTCTTTGCATGTTCCGATTAGCTTGATTCACCGTTTGCATAGCGCGCGAACACTTCGAGCAGCCCGGCCGGTGATTTTTAAACCTCCCCGAATATCACACTAAATTTCCGGTGCGAAGTACAAGCTTATCTTCCAGCGCACGCAAAAATACGGCTTATTTCAGGTCCGTTCTACGATAGCCCGGGTTAGGCCCGCCCTTCTGTGACGATAAGTACTCTCCCACTTGACCCAGAGGGTCGACCATCAGCCGTTGTCGCGCCCCGACGAGTTGGTCAAGCCTCATGGCCTGAGGAAGCGAGAGGTCCCGGCCCATCTGAACGGCGATCTTGGCATTTGCTAAAGCCGCGGGATGGCGCGAGGCAATCTCCTGCGCCAGGTTTAGCGTCTTGGTTTCCAGTTCTGCTTCGGCGACCGCCATCGAAACGAGGCCCAGCTTGTCCGCTTCCTCGCCGGTGATATTTTGGCCGCCAAGTTGAATCAGGGCCGCTTTCTTCATCGGCACGCCGGCATGAAACAGCGTGCTCGTGGCCATTTGTCCAAAGCTGCCGCGCAAAATTTCCGGCATGCCGATCCGAGCATTGGCCGCTGCGATAACCAGATCATGAGAGTTCATCAGCGCGAGACCACCGCCGAGACAGTAGCCGTGCACCTGGGCGATGGTCACTTTGGCGAAGTTCCTGACGGCTTCAAACATCACGGCGGTCGGACTGAACTTATCCCAATCCGCGGGGGGCTCCTCGTTAAGCGCGCGCAAATAGAAGAGGTCCAGGCCCGAACAGTAAGAAGGTCCATTGCCCTTGGTGATCACCACATTGATCTCGCGATCGGCTCGGATATCTTCCAGGGCGCTCATGATATCGTCAACGAGCTGGCCGTTTACCGCGTTCCGTTTCTCCGGCCGGTTGAAGATAATTTTGGCAACCCCGGTCCCGCTGATCTTTTCAAGAATTACCGTCGTCAATTGCTTATCCATGATAGCTCCTCCTTTGTGCTGCTACGTTGCAGGATGCAATCCATGGTGCGCGAGCATGTTTTTCGTGAGTAAATCGCTGCGGTGCCGAACGAACTCACCGCGATCTTCTCTCCTCTACGTATGGCTTGGAGAATCAGAGTCGAGGTCCGAATCGATTTGTTCCGCCACGTCTGTATGGGAAACGCTGCCTTGTGGACTTCTACTCCCTTGGTTAAGGAGGTGTCAAGCAGCCCGTTTACGTCTCATGTTGATTTGTTTTGATTTCGCGGCGGAGGACCTTTCGATCCTGGAGCGGCAGATTAACAACAGCGACAAGAATCTTCTGGCGTTTCGCATGCGAGCGGTCCTTCTTGAAGGCGGCCAACCGTAGCAGCCCGAGAACAGCAGTTTATTCCGGAAATTTACTGCTCGAGGTAAAAGGACAACCAACCGTGCTAAGCCTCAATCTCCGCATATATGTATTGGCATTGGGGGCATGCTGGCATTTGCCGGCGTAAGCTGGGCGCAGCAAAACCCTCAACCACTCGAGAGCGCGAACAAAGAAGGCGAGGTCGTCTGGTACAGCACTCTGACCGGCGGTTCAATCGTCGGCCGCCTTATCGGCACCTTCGAAAGCAAGAATCCTTTTATCAAGGTGAAGTATCTTCGCCTCGGCGGCGCGGGATTTCTCGAAAGAGTGAGAACCGAGGCGCGCGCCGGAAGATTCTTGTGGGACGTTGTCACGTCGGAATATATCCAGTTCTTCGAACTATCGAAGCAAATAGCCCTCGCCAAGTATGTTGCGCCCGAGCTAAGAAACTACCCGCAGGTCCATAACAACCCGAACGGCACCTGGGTAAGTATCTATGGCGCAATCGCGACCATCGCGTGGAATACGCGATTGGTTAAACCGCCGGAGGCGCCCAAGGATGGGAAGGACCTGCTGGAGCCAAGGTGGAAAGGAAAAAAATTGGTTTACCCGCTGAAACGTTTCAATGGTACGGCGGCATGGTGACTTACCTGGGCGACAAAGCCGGGCGCGATTTTATGAGAGCCCTGGCTGCGCGAGAGCCGCAAACTCAGACAGGTTATACGAATACGTCGAATCCGCTGGCAGCGGGGGAATTTCCCGTGGCGATCACGCGGGCGCACCGGATCGAAGATGGCAGGTCAACGAAAGGCGCGCCGGGGGATTGGTCTCCCGATGCAAATCCGATCGTCGTCAGTACCCATCCCGTCGGGATATCGGAAAAAGCGCCGCACCCGGCGGCGGCGCGGCTGTTTTATGGCTTTTTAACCTCGGTCGAGGGACAGAGGTTATTCACTGAAGAAGGTTTTTTAAGCTCCCACGTGGCGGTCACACCGCGCTTTCCTCGTATGAGTCTCGAACGGATCAAGCACCCGGCGCCGCCGGATGTCAAAGTGAGCGAGCGTATCCAGACTTGGATTACTGAACCAGCAAACATTTTGAAATCAAGCGCGCGGCCGTTGAGCAGGTTGCGGACTTAATTTTCTCGCGTCCGCCATCCCGCCTGCAGCATTTTTTTTCACAAACGTACGATACTAAGGCCTGTTGGTTGATCCTAGGGCAGGGTCTGTCGGAAAAGGTTCGCGTTTGGACGCAGCGTCGTACAGCGAGGACAACTGCCGGGGACCGCACAATCGCGGATCCTCCAGCGCGTAACGCAGCCGCGCGATACTAGAACATACTTCGAACGGTTTGAGAGGGGCGGCGCGCTGTCAACTTGCCGGTTCGGCTCCGGGCTCTTCGGTGGCGACCGCTGGACGGTTCCACTACTGTTATCCGACTGGTCACTGTCTGCCGCCGCCTGTACCGGAATTGTCACGATGAACGTTGAACCTTTGTTAATCTCACTTTCCACTTCAATAGTTCCTCCAAGTAATTCTGTGAGGCTTCGCGCGATGTAAAGACCCATGCCGAGCCCGTCATACTCCCGGGTGCTGGAACTATCGACTTGGCGAAACATTTCAAATATGAAGGGCAGGTCCTTCTTCTGGATGCCAATGCCTGTGTCCATCACCCTGAATTCCAGAAAGTCTGACGCGGTGACTGGGCCAGCGGGAATCGCGGCGAGTTTCTGTTCTCCTCTGGCTTGTGCCTCCGGTTCGTTTTTGAACACGCGCGCGGAAACGGTGATCTGGCCGCGCGCCGTGAATTTGATGGCGTTGTTGATGAGGTTCCGCAAAATCTGCCGCAGTTTATCGGGGTCGGTCTCGATCGCAGGAACATCAGACGAAAAATCCCAGCTGAGCTTGATATTTGAACTGGCAGAAGCGGGATAGAATTGCTGAATTTCAGCTAGAAACTCTGCGATGTTTATCCTGGACCGCTGCAGGATGTAAGCCCTAGCTGCCGCCTTCGTGGCTTCCATAATGCTATCGACCAGACCCAGGAGGATTTTAGATTGCGTGGCGATCATTTGCAGGCTGCGCGACTGTTCGCCGTTTAGGTCGCCCAAATATCCGTCCAGTAGCAGATAAGTGTATCCCATGATTACATTGAGCGGTGTCTTCAACTCGTGGGACATTAAGCCAAGAAACTCGGCCTTGACATTGTTCGCCTGGGCCAGGCCTTCGCTTAGCTCAGAAATTTTATTTTGAAGGGATCGCTGTGAAACCAGACAGGTCCAATAGAACAGGCTGAACCCGAGAAACATTAAAATGATGGTGATCAGGCCAATCCCCGCTGCCCAGGTTAGAGTTGACGCACGAACCGTGGCTTCAACGGCTTCCCTCGGAACGTGAATCCCGATCGCCAGGTCCAGGCTTTTAACGTATACAAACGAAGCGATCTCCATTTGTCCTTGCGACGAGACGTACCGACCGACATAGTCCCGTTTGGCGGCGATCAACTCGCCAAGATTTCTCGGACCGTCTGGCGTCAAAGCATGGATAGGCGTGTACTCAACCGTCGTTCCTATTCGCCCGGGATTCCCGGTATCCGCGAGCAGCTTTCCTCCGAGTCCGACCACAGACAGGTAGCTCCGGGAAGGGAACGCCTTAACTTCACTCCAGAGCCGGCAAGTCTTCGCCACGAACTCGCTCTCGGAGACCGATGTTTCTTTGGCCGCCGTGGCGATGATGCGCGCCATGCTTAATACGTTCTCAGAGAAGGCCTGATACTTCTTCTCTCGGCTCGATCGGTAGGCAAAATATCCCACTGTCCAACCTGCAAGCAGGGTGATGGCGGCGATCAGGATCACGCCTCGAGCTGGCTGGGATAAATTTATCCCCTTGATGGTGTCTGTTATACGATGCTTCAACAGAGTGCTCCTTTTATTCTGACTCCTATTCCTGCCGGTCTAGCCCGACCGCAAGCTGTCGCACCAACTCAACGGCTTGAGCGAACTCGGTCGACTTGTCGAAGAAATGTTCGGTACCGAGATCCCCACAACGGTCGCGATATGCCGGCAATGGGTAGTTGGTCAGCACGATAACCTTTAACCCCGGTCGCTCCGCTTGCACTTGCTCCAGGACGTTGAACCCGCTTCCGTCGGGCAGGTGCAAGTCGAGAATGACAAGGTCTGGTTTTAGCTCGGTGATCGCGGCCAGCGCCCCTTGCATGCTCTCCGCGTCGCCGACGACTTCAACTCCGTCGATGCTGTCGAGCATCGCGGCCAGTCTCAGGCGAATCTGCGCTGAATCATCGGCAATCAGAACCCGCAACTTTCTATATCTGCGATAGCTTGCCATCGAACTCGAATATAATTTTTCCTCTCATCGAGTTACAGATGGTAAATCGCTGATATTTCTGTCGGTAAATTGCCGACACGCCTTCTGCTTCAGGTTGCGGTTTTGGGTTGCTAACACGATTCGATTACGCGCCCGACTGAGAGCTAGCAGAACGCCTTCGCAGTGATCCTTAAGTTCCTCGACGCATGGGGCGGCCTAAGAACTTCTAGAGTCCGGAGCGGTTACTCTGGAGCGGAAAAGTTACTATGGAGTTCATTGGTTAGTAGACACACGAGAACCAACGGGCGAGTCGTCGAAAGCGCGGGCAGGCCACGATTCAGATATGATTTAACCTACGAGAACTGCCAATTTTTGCGTTCGGCGTCAATAGAGCGGCAAACAACATATAGTCGGCGCGGGACCGATGGCGAACGCAGCAATTGGAGTCGAATCAGTCTACCAGCTTGTTGGTGATCGCGTAGCGGATGATTTCTGCTGTCGACTTAAACTGCATTTTCGCCATGATTCGTTCGCGATAGGTACTAACGGTCTTGACGCTGAGGTGAAGAGCTTTGGCAATTTGATTCGGCTTTGTTCCGGACGCAATGAGGCGAAAAACTTCATACTCGCGGTCCGAGAGGGCCTCGTGAGGACTTGGCTCGGCCTCATGCTTCAACTGGAGGGCCAATTGCTCCGCAAAGGAAGGGCTGACATACAAGCCATTCTCCAACACTCTCTTAATGGCTTCGACGAGTTCTTCGGGTGCCCTATCCTTGGTTATATAGCCGGACGCCCCGGATTTGAGCGCCCGCTCCGCGTATTGATGTTCAGCGTACATGCTGAGCACCACCACGGGCAGCTTAGGCCGCAGTTGTTTGATCTCTTTAATAATGTCAAGGCCGCTTCTCCCGGGCATCAGGACGTCGAGAATAGCAATGTCCCAAGGGTGTTTCCGGATTTGTTGGAGCGCCTCTTGTGCATCCGCCGCTTCACCGAACGCGGCCGCGCCAAACCCCCGTTCCACGATTTGTTTCAGCCCGTGGCGCACCACGGCGTGATCATCCGCGATTAAAACCTTGAGCATGTGCATTCCAATCGGCAAGCAAAGGGCGTCGCGTTTGCAACCTTCTATAACGGTATTTTCACCGTGACTGTGGTTCCCTTTTCCACCTCGCCCCGGATGTCGCAGGTTCCACCGAAGAGCAGGGCGCGTTCTCGCAGTCCGACGAGACCCAGTGATTTTGCGCTCGCCAACTCGTCTGCCGTAATGCCCCTGCCGTTATCGTGAACCTCAAGGACGATCATGCCATCTTCCACTTTCAGCTCGATCCCGACGCAAGTTGCATTGGCATGGCGGGCCACGTTGGTTAACGTCTCTTGACAGATGCGGAAAAGCGCTGTCGAACGCTCCCTGTCCACCGTCAAGTCGCCCGCCGCAGAGGCGAAGTTACAACTCACGCCGATCCGTCTAGAAAATTCCTGGGCTTGCCATCGAAGCGCCGGTACAAGTCCCAGATCATCCAAGATACCCGGCCGCAGCTCCGAGGCAATTCTGCGCACTGTTTGAACGGTGTCGTCTACGAGTTGCGACATCGATGTGAGTTTTTCCGCGACGGCTCCATTTGTCGGCGGCGCGGCCAGAGAAGCAAGATCCATTTTCAAAGCTGTCAACGCTTGCCCCAATTCGTCGTGCACCTCGCGGGCAATGGAAGTTCGCTCCTCCTCCCGAACCCGCTCCAGATGCGCCGAGAGGGCGCGCAGTTGTTCGGAGGATCTCTTAAGCTGCTCCTCCGCTTGCTTGCGCTCGGTAATGTCGAGCGCTACACCCATCACGCGCATGAGACCGCCGCCGCCATTATCGGCGCGCCCTTTGGCGGCGATCAGGCGCAAGCTGCCGTCGGGTTGCAGGATGCGGAATTCGACCTCATGGTCGGCGCAACTCGCCAGTGCGCTGCGGAATTCGGCCTCGACTTTCGCTCTATCTTCTGGGTGAACAACGTCGAGGAACTTTTGCAGCGTCGGCGCAGCGGTGTTCGACGACCATCCCAGCATGACCTTGAGCTGGTCGCTCAAAATCATCAGTTGGTGGCCCGAATCCCATTCCCAAATTCCGATATTGCCCCCGGAAGTGGCAAGACGGAGCCGCTCCTCGCGCTGGCGCAAAGTAGCCTCCATCTGGTCGCGTCTAAGAGCAGCCTCTTCAATGACATGGGCCAGTTCATCCGCCTCCTTTATCGGCAGCGGAACAGCATGGGGCGTCTCACCACGCCCCATGGATGCTGCCAGGTTGGAAAGTGTCCCGTAGGCCAACGCAATGCGGTTGCCAAACCAAAAAGCCGCTGCTGCGCTGGCGAAGAAGAGCAAAGTGCCGCCGGCAACGAGAATCCATAGCGAACGCTTCATGGGAGCTTCAAGAGTTGCCAGGGGAATGGCGACTCCAACCGTCCAACCCGTTAACTCTGAACGGCGAAATCCCGTGGCAACCGGGACACCATCTCGCGTGACACCACGAAAAAATCCTCCCATCGCCTCGCTGCTTCTCGCCGCTAGCATTGGGCCCGCGGCTTGGCCAAGAAACTTACCCAGATTCTCGGTTCGGGCCATGATAGTCTTGTTCCTATCGATGATCGTTGCCAGCCAACCTGGAGGAAGCTTTTGCTGGGCAAGGATTCCGCTTAAAAATTCGGGGGAAGCGCTTGCCGCGACTACATATTTCACGGTTCCCGCGCGCACGGCGGGCACAAATACCGTGATCAGCGGTTTTTTTACTACCGGAGCGAAGAAAAGATTGGAAATGGCAGGTCGTGCGGTGCGGCGGACCTCTTCGAACGTCTCGCTAGCCTGCATTCCCGGCAGAGCTGTGCCGAAGGGAAAGCGGGTGCTGGCAATTTGCAGTCCCAAAGCGTTCACCAGCACAATCGCCTCGAAGCGACCGTAGGCTTTGACAGCGCGGCTCGCACGCTCTTGAAATCCTTTGATGTCACCGGTGTCGAGATGTTCAAAAGTTGCCAATGCGTGGAGCCCGCGAATAGTGCTCGCCAGCTCCCGGTCAACTTCGAGTGAAAGCGCGTGGGATCTGTCGATTAGGCTTTGCTCTTGGACCGCGACTTGTTGCTGATGCAGGATGACGATGAGTGTGCCGGCGAGGAGCATTAGCGGCACCACCGCCGCGATGACAAGCAAAATGAGGTGGGAACGCAGCTTCATCTCTGGTTCCGGATGAAGGTTCGGCACCGTCGGCATCTAATATCGGGGTAACGACGCAGCGGTTTTCAGCCTCGAATTACTTAAGTGCGCGTGATAATCGTGATGCACCTTGGCGCCGGCCGGATTATGTCATCCGTAAAACAACGATGTCAAACCGCCGATTGATTGTTCAGATCTCGACGCGGTGCTATGTTTTCTTCCGTTCGCAAGGTCAGCGTTTTTCAACCGGGTCAGGCGGAGGCAATGCGATGCGCTTCGGGATTAATTTTTTTCCGTCATTTCGTTTGCAAGACATGTCCACGGCGGAATACTTCGCGCAGTCGCTACGGCTCGCCGTGCGAGCCGATGAGCTGGGTTACGATTCGATCAAGACCGTCGAGCACTATTTTCACGACTATGGCGGCCATAGCCCAAATCCCATCGTTCTTCTAGCCGCCATCGCGGCCCGCACGCAGCGCATCCGGTTGATTACCGGCGCGGTGATTCCCGCTTTTAACAACCCCATCAAGCTCGCCGGCGAGTTGGCAATGCTCGATAACATCAGCAACGGCAGGCTTGACGCCGGTTTTGGGCGCGCGTTCATCCCCAAGGAATTCGACGTCTTCAGTATCAAGATGGACGAAAGCCGCGCGCGCTTCGAGGAGGGGATCGAAGCCATTACTCGCCTTTGGACTGAGGAACGGCTGTCCTTCGAGGGAAGATTCCATCGGTTCGAAAACGTTCGCCTCATGCCCCGGCCGGTGCAGAAACCACATCCGCCGATTTGGATCGCCGCGGTAGCGACAAAGGAGTCTTTCATTTGGGCGGGGCGACGCGGCTACCATATTATGATTGTCCCATTTGCGAGCAATCTCGATCTCGTCCGCGAGCTTGTACAGAGCTACCGCGACGCCTGGCGAGGCGCGGGCCATCCGCCGGGAGCGGAGCAGATTCAGTCTTCGCTTCACTGTTACGTCGCTGAAACCCATCGGGAAGCCATCGAGGGATTCAATAAACCGGTGGAGCGCTACCTGGAAGTTTTCAGCGAGGCGGTGCGCTCTTGGACGGGTAAAGCGTCAGGCCAATATGCCGGCTATGAAAAACTGGTGGAAGCCATCGGCGCGCTTACCCCGGAGAAGATGATCGCCAGCCACACGGCCCTGGTGGGAACGCCGGAAGAAGTGATCGAGCAGGTGGAGTTCAACCGAAATCTCATCGGCGAGCATGAGCCGTCTATGCAAATCAACTTCGGGGGGATCGAGGAGCCCGAGGCGTTTCGCACCCTGGAGCTTTTCGCCAGGCGGGTCATGCCACGCTTTGAGAAGGAGAAAGCTTAGCCGCGCGCCCGCTCGCGGTGTGTTCCCGGCTGAGTTTATCCGTCATGGGCTTATCATGGACGTATGCTCATGATTTTTATGCCTGACGAAAGGAAAGCGAGCCGATGCTGGTCAACCGTCGAATCCTGCGCATTGAATGGGGTCAGTGCGATCCCGCCGGACTCGTGTTTTATCCGCAATACCTCGTTATCTTTGATAGCAGCACCGGATGGCTGTTCGAGCGCACTGGATTAAAGCCGCTCGCCATGCGGCGAAAATATGGAATCGTCGGTATGCCGGTCGTCGAAGTGGGGGCCCGGTTCATCAAACCATTTCGTTTCGACGATGAGGTCGTCGTTGAAAGCGAGGTCGGGGAATGGGGACGGAGCAGCTTTACGGTGCGTCACCGACTGTTGAGAGACGGCGAGCTTGCGCTCGAAGGTTTCGAGAAGCGCGTTTGGGCGGCGCCGCATCCCGAGCGGGCGGGCGAGATCCAAGCTCAGGCGGTCCCGGCGGAGATCGTCGCCAGCCTCTCCGATCCGACCGGCGCGACAACTATCACGCTCCATACGACCAAATCCTCGGCAATTTGAGGCAACGATGGCTGAGCAAAGTTCTGGCCGCGCTTGAACATGCTTTAGTCTCGCCAACCGTCGCATGGCATCCCTGTCGTGATCGTCACTGCCCTGCCGTTCAAGCGTTAAGTGCGGATCGAACCACTAGCCCGGGATTCGAATCGCTGTAGCGAACCAATTTTTCTGTTATAAGAGACAAAATGCAAATCGTCCGGGCGACATTGTGGATTTACGCGGCGGCTTTACAAAAATCTTGGCGCTGCGTAGCGAAAAACTGGATCGTCAGCTTTGCGCCGTTGGCCTACGGATTCATCATGTGGATGGCTGGTCTCTTGGCGCTGCCGCTGGGATTTCTCGGCGGCTTTTTATTGGCGCTGGCGAGCCAAGCCTGCCTCAGCTCGGGGCTTCATTTGATCAAAAACATGATCGTCAGCGGAAAAGCCAACGCCAACGACTTTTTACATGGTTTCACCGCTTATCTCTGGGATTTGCTGACGGTGGCGTTCATCCTGTGGATACCGATGAGGATAGCCGCTATGGCTCTCGCGTCCGTCCCAAACGGCGGACTGATCTATTTTCTGATTCAAGGAGCGCTTTATGTCATACTCAATCCCGTGCCGGAGTTTATCTATCAAACCCGCGCATCGGGCCTGGAACTCTTGAGCGCGAGTTACAACTTCATCGTGGAAAACTGGCTCGAATGGCTGCTACCCAACATCATCATCACCGTCGTCGGATTTTTTCTGCTGCGCCTGCTTTACGCCTTCGTCTGGGTTCTACCGGGTTTTCTTGAATGGTTCGTGATTGCCTTCGGCTTCGGGTTATTTCTCACCTACTTTATGACCTTTCGCGGTTTTCTGTTCGCCGAGTTGCATGGCACTACGCGGCGCAGCCGAATATATCGCTACAACGCGCGCAGCTCGGCATAACTTGCAAAGACAGACTGCCTGGCATGGTCCGCGCTCCGGGAGCGCGAGCCACGCGAGCAAAACTGCCAGGCGTGCGGCTCATTTGCGCACTAGGAACGACAGAGCCTCTTTTGCCTCAGCGGGCATATTGAGAATAGCGCTGACGAGCTTATCCACCTTTTCCCCGGACACGGGAGTAATGACGAGCTTTGATTTGTTGGCTTCCTTGAGAAGTTCAGGATCTTTTAGCGTTTCCAAAAACGCCTTGCGTAGAACATTGACGCGATCCTTCGGTGTCCCCGGAGGGGCCGAGAACGCCCGTTGAAATTCCATTTGGAAGGCCCAGCTTTCATAAATGGCGTATTTCTTTGGATCTTTGATGGCTTCCTTGAACGTCGGAAGGTTTTTTACTTCCGGATCGTCCCACGTCCTCTCGTTGATGATAAAGGGAATTAATTTATCGTCCCCGGGCGCGTCCAGCATGGAGCGCGCGGTGACGCGCATTGATTCCCATTGCGAACAAAAGGCCTGCAGCTCGCGTCTTTGGAGGGCGACACGGGTGGTCGCGGTACCCGTATAACCGGGCACGACCTCGAATTTAGTGCCCAAAGTTTTGTTCAGTATCAGCGGCAAATCATACCCAGTTGACCCGGCGCGGGTGGCTCCGACCTTGAGCGGCTTATCGTATTTTAAAACGTCGTCGAGCGTTTTGAGGCCGGTGAAACCCATTACCATGCACATCGGCGCACCGACGCTCGGCGCTCCGATCCAGCCGAACTTTTGAAAATCTAGACGTATTTTAGGGTCGCCCAGGGCATGTTGCACGATCAGCGAGTTGTTGAAAGTGCCGAAGGTCAAGCCGTCGGGCTTCGCCCGTTTGTATAAATAATTGGCGAGCACCAAGCCGCCAGCGCCCTCCATGTTTTCCACGATCGTACCCGGACCTCCCGGGACATATTTGGTGATATGGCGCGCGATCATGCGGGCGTAGGTGTCGTATCCGCCGCCGGGAGCCCCAAAAACCATCAAGCGCAAAGTTTTTCCTTTAAAAAAATCGTCGGCCAGGGCAAAAGAGGACAGATTCACGGCAAGAGCGCCCACTAATGCGATCAGATTTCGTTTACGCGATCTCATTGTGTTTTCTCCTCTCTAGTCATTACTTCTGCGAAGCTTTAACGGTTTCTCACGTGTACTCTAAGGGACGATTCCCTTGTGTCAAGCGTATCGTGTTACTTGACCTCTTCGGGTTCTT
Source organism: Binatia bacterium (assembly GCA_036555515.1). Classification (GTDB taxonomy): domain Bacteria; phylum Desulfobacterota; class Binatia; order UBA9968; family UBA9968; genus DATACQ01. Next base: position 34,350 of record DATBLC010000150.1, on the reverse strand, counting down.
ATGGTGTCCTGTTTTGATATCCAGTATCGAATCCATGAAAATCACCGGTATTAAGGGCTTTGCGGACGTCTTTCCCGAGGAGGTGGAGTTTTGGCAGCTTGCCGAGGCCGAAGCGCGGCGGATTCTAAGCATCTATAATTTCGCCGAGATCCGCATTCCAATTCTCGAAAAGACGGAGCTATTCAGCCGCTCCATCGGCGAGACCACCGACATCGTCGAAAAGGAGATGTACACCTTCGCCGACCACGACGATAACGACGCTCTGCTCACGCTGCGGCCGGAAGGAACCGCCGGGGTCGTGCGCGCCTATGTCGAGTCGGAGATGTATAAAATCGAACCCGTGCGCAAGCTTTACTACATGGGCCCGATGTTTCGGCGTGAGCGGCCGCAGAGAGGGAGACTGCGCCAGTTTCACCAGATCGGCGCCGAGGCGTTGGGGCGGGGGGACCCTTTCATCGACGGGGAAATCTTGCTTTTGCTCCATGATTACCTCAAGGCTCTAGGAGTGACCGAGCCCTCGCTTCAACTCAATTCCCTTGGCTGCGCCGACTGCCGACCAGCGTACCGCGCGCGCTTGCTGGAATTTCTCCGGCAAAGGGCAGCGAGTCTCTGCGACAATTGCCAGCGGCGCATCGAGCGCAATCCGCTCCGAGCGCTGGATTGTAAGGAGGCGGGCTGCATCGCTGCGACCGCGAATGCGCCGTCGATTATCGATGGATTATGCGCGGCCTGCCGGGAACATTTCGACACGGTACAGCACCTGTTGCGCGAAACCGGCGTGGCCTACAGTCTCAATCCGCGCATGGTGCGTGGCCTCGACTATTATTGCCGCACAACCTTCGAGTGGACGAGCAACCAGTTGGGGTCGCAGAGCGCGCTGGCCGCGGGCGGGCGCTACGACGGGTTGGTGGAGGAGTTGGGCGGACCGGCGATTCCCGGCGTCGGCTTTGCGCTGGGCGTTGAGCGGCTGGTGCTTTTGCTGCGCGCGCTGGCGCCGCGCGCGGCCACCGGCCCCTGGCTGTTCGTCGTCTGGGTCGGAACCAACGGACGCGACTGGGCTTTTCCTGTGGCACACCGGTTGCGCCAAAAGGGATTGAGCGTGGAGTTGGAAGGCGAAGCGCGCAGCTTGAAAAGTCAAATGCGCCGCGCCGACAAACTCAAAGCGGGTTCCGTGTTGATCGTGGGCGACGATGAACTGCAAAAGGGCAAAGTGATCTTGCGCGACATGGCAAGCAAACAGCAGGAGGAAATCAATTTGGCAAACGTCGAAACAGAGTTATTAGCGAAAAGGTAAGCCAATGGTGACGGAGAGGGTCTTTAGCGATTCGCTGGGCGATTGGAAGCGCAGTTGCTACTGCGGCGAACCGCGCGCCGCTGGCGTGGGTAGCGAAATGGTTCTCGCCGGCTGGGTTCACTCGCGGCGCGACCACGGCGGCGTTATATTCGTCGACCTGAGAGACCGAAGCGGCCTCTGCCAGGTGGTATTCAACCCGGAAGTGGACGCGAGCTCCCACGAAAAGGCCAAACAGATCCGGTCCGAAGACGTAATCGCGGTACGCGGAACGCTTGCCCATCGGACCGTCGAAACGGTCAACGCGAATCTTGCCACCGGCGAAGTGGAGTTGATCGCCGGCGAGCTGAGGCTCCTCAACGCCTCACAGGTGCCCCCCTTTACCATCGACGATGAGACCGAAGCCAGCGAAAACACCCGTCTCAAGTATCGCTACCTCGATCTTCGCCGTCCCCGCAGCTTGAACCATCTTTTGCTCCGTCACCGCATGACCAAGTTGATCCGCGATTATCTGGACGGGCGGGGCTTTATCGACGTGGAGACGCCGGTGTTGACCAAGAGCACGCCGGAAGGGGCGCGCGATTACCTGGTGCCGAGCCGCATCTACCCTGGAAAGTTTTACGCCCTGCCGCAGTCGCCGCAACTTTTCAAGCAGATACTCATGGTCGGCGGCCTGGACCGTTATTTTCAGATCGTCAAGTGTTTCCGCGACGAAGATTTGCGCGCCGACCGCCAGCCGGAGTTTACCCAGCTCGATATGGAGATGTCCTTCGTTCAACCGGAAGATGTCATGCAGGTCGTTGAAGGAATGATTTCGTTGCTTTTCAAAGAACTGAAGGGCGTTGAGGTGAAACGGCCTTTTCCGCGCCTGACGTGGGAAGAGGCGATGGGGCGCTTCGGCTCGGACAAACCCGACATGCGTTTCGGTCTCGAACTCGTCGACTTCACCAACGCGCTGTGGAAATGTCAGGCAAAGGTTTTCGCAGCGGCCATCGAAAAAGGCGGCGGCGTCAAGGGTATCCGCATACCGGAAGGCGCCGAGTTGTCGCGCAAGGACTTGGACGACATGACGCCGTACGTCGCCACCTTCGGCGCAAAAGGAATCGCTTGGACTAAGATTACCGGTGAAGGTTGGCAGTCGCCCATCGCCAAATTCCTGTCGGTGGCAGAACAGCAGGACATTGAAAAAATCTCCGGCGCCGCAGTGGGCGATGTTATTCTTTTTTCCGCCGATACCTTCAAGATCGTCAACGATGCCCTTGGCAACCTGCGCTTGTATCTCGGCGAGAGGCTCGGCCTGATTCCGGAAAACGAATTTGCGCCGGTCTGGGTAGTTCACTTCCCGCTGATGGAATTCGATCCGCAAGAGAAGCGCTACGTCGCATTGCATCATCCATTTACGGCGCCGTTGGAGGAGGACTTGAAGTTGCTCGACAGTGATCCCGCCAAGACGCGCTCCAAGGCTTACGACCTCGCGCTCAACGGCATGGAAGTCGGTGGCGGCAGCGTCCGTATTCACCAGGTCGAGCTGCAGAAAAAGATACTTGGCCTGATGGGTATCGGCGCGGCCGAGGCGGAAGCCAAATTCGGCTTCTTCCTTGAAGCTTTAGGTTTTGGCGCACCGCCGCACGGTGGCATCGCCTTCGGCATCGATCGTTTGGCGATGCTTCTGAGCGGCGCCAAATCGTTGCGCGATGTCATCGCGTTTCCAAAAAGCCAGCGCGCTGTGTGCATGCTCACCGACGCGCCTTCTCCGGTGGATGCGAAGCAACTCCGCGAGCTTGGCATCCGGACCATCGCGGCGGACCCGCAACCAAAGCCAAGAGATTTGACCATGGAGAGCACAAAGGTCACAAAGTAAAATTTCGACATTCCAATTTTCTCGTCTTGGTGTCTTCGTGGTGAGAAGGTGTCCCGCCCGAAAATATGAAATTACTAAATTTAACTTTGGTAGTTTTCCCCTTCATCGCCGCCTGCAGTCTTTCGCCGAGAAACATTCAGAGCAAGCAATCCACGGACCTGGGGGCGCGCCATATCAGGCGAATTGCCGTAGTTATGCCAACCGCGCCGCTCCCAGCGGCACCGGACAAGAGCCCGTTGCTCGGCGTCCCATCTGAGAAAACGCCCGAGCTTCAGCATCCCGGAGAAATGCTCATGCGGCTGGTTTACTCGGCGATGGTTGGCATGCCGACATGGCAGATCGTGTCGGACACCGAAGTAAGCGACCTGGCGGAAAGCGTCGCGCCGAGCAACGATATGGCCCGGTTTAGAAAGATCGGCGAACTGGTTTATGCCGATGCCGTGCTCACTGGCCGGGTGCTGCGTTACCGCGAAAGGGTGGGTAGCGAGATCGGTGTCAAAAGCCCGGCATCGGTGGCATTTACCGTCGACTTGATAGACGTGCGGCGCGGCGACGTTGTCTGGTCCGCGCGATTCGACGAAACCCAGAAAGGTTTGACCGAAAACATCCTATCGCTGGGCGACATCCGCGAGCGCGGCATTAGATGGCTGACTGCGGAACAGTTGGCCCAGGATGGCGTAAGAAAGGTCATCAACCAGCTGCACCAAGCGATTGTCCGCAGTTCCGGGTCGTAGTAAATGCGGGGCGTCAAGTCGTTCAATCCGTTCAAATCGTTCAAGTCGTGGAAACAAACCGGCCAACGATTTACACGGCTTGAATGGTTTGAACTTTTGAACGTTGTAACTGGCGTGCCTTCACTGCGGCGCAGCGTCTTTTTCCAGCGACAGGCCGAGCCGGGGCGCAATTTTCTCGCCCAACTCCTTCAGTCTTCTGGCGCCGCCGCGGTCGAGTAGCACGGAGGCGCCGCCTTTCAGGGATAACCGTAGCGACGGCACGGGAAAACTCTGCGCCGCGGATGATCCCGCGACGGCGAAGCCGCTGTAAACCTGATCCATTCCCAGCCTGACGTTCTCGATGTCGCCATAGGACAACGTGAGCGCAACGGTTTTTGGAAAACGCCGCTTTGTAAGCGTGACGATACGCGCCGCATCATCGATCACAATCCGGCGCTGCTGCGCGAGCAGATAGAACGCGATGGCGATCAGCGCAAGGTTCATCAACGGAAAATACCAGAGGGACGCCGCGCGGCTGGCGAAACCGTTTAAATAAATCGCCTGGGCGATGGGAACTGAAACCGAGAGCAGTAACAAGGCAATCCCGAGGCAGAGAAACGCCGGGAAACGCGGCCCTTGCCACAGCAGGCGAAGCCTGGCGGAAGAATCCTCTACGATACGAAAACCGATGCGGTTGCCGATGGCCTCGAAGTCAGCGGGGTTGCCTTCCATCGTTTGGCGGGGAGCTTGCCGTCGTGTTACGAATCGCGGGTCTTTTGCTGACGGTAATAGTCTCTAAAACGGTACTCTTTGCGTTGCACCAAATTCCGGTAGGAGCCGAAGCGTTCGCCGGCATCATCCACCTGGTCCAAGAGGTCGACGGCGTGATCGTCGGTTTCGAAGACTTTGACCTTCTGGTACGTCGTCGAGCGCTCCGCGGGGATGCGACCCATTTCGCGGATCAAGTTTCTGAACTGCGACGGTTTCATGAGCTGGCCGTAGCCGGCGCCGGCGGCGGTGGAGATGCTTTCATTGATCAGCGTGCCGCCGAAATCATTGGCCCCTGCTAGAAGCGCGATTTGCGAGAGCTTCGGCCCTTCTTTGACCCAGGAAACTTGCAGGTTGGGAATCCAGTTGTTCAGCATCAGGCGCGACACCGCGTACATCTTCATCACTTCCGCGCCGCTCGCGCCGGCGCGCAGACCGGCGATCTTGCCGCGGTGATACATCGGCGCTTCTTCGTAGACAAAGCTGAGCGGGACGAACTCCGTGATGCCGCCGGTGCGCTTTTGAATATCGCGCAAGATACTTAAGTGCGTCGCCTTATGGCGCGCCGTCTCGATATGCCCGTACATGATCGTCGAGGTCGTCGGGATGCCGATATCGTGCGCCGTTTGGATAAGGTTGATCCACTGGCTGGTTGATATGCGGCCGGGAGAAACCCGCTGGCGAACTTCATCGACGAGAACTTCAGCGGAGGTGCCCGGGAGGCTGCCGACGCCGGCATCTTTGAGCGCTGAAAGATAGTCGCGCACAGAAACGCCGGTGAGCGTCGATCCATATAAAACTTCCTCGGGTGAAAAACCATGGATATGCAGAGCGGGCGCAGATTCCTTCAGCGCGCGGCAGAGATTGACGTAGTGCCAACCGTCCATGCCGGGAGCCAGGCCGGCTTGCACGCATACTTCGGTGGCGCCGAGCTGCTGCGCCTCCTTGGCCCGCCGGATGATCTCATCGAAGGGCAAAAAGTAACCTTCCTCCGCCAAGTGACCGCGGCTGAAAGCGCAAAAGCCGCACGCTTTGACGCAGACGTTGGTGAAATTGATATTGCGATTGATGACGTAGGTGACGACATCGCCCAGGCGTTGGATGCGCAGATGATCCGCCGCCGCAATCATGGCGAGAAGGTCGGAACCTTCGGCCTCAAAAAGCTCGGTGGCGTCATCAACGCCGATGTCTTGCCCCGATAGTGCGCGCTCCAGAATCCGCGCGGTACGTGGAGAAACCGCCGAAAGCAATCGGTCGAGAGAAGCTTCGAGATGTGGCAAACGCATGGCGCGACTCTATCGTTTCATGCCGTCAAACTCAACAATGGGACCGGCGTCTGAAAACGGCGCTTTCGTCGCTTGTGTTCGTAGTTCGACCGTTCGACGGTGCTCACCGGACCTGAGCAACGTCGAGGGGTAGTTCGTGTTCGCCCGAGCACGAGCACCAGGAACGAACACGACTAGCGGGGCATCCAGTAGCGGACATATTCGGTTAGAAAGGTGAGAGTCGAGAAATCGCTCATGCGATCAAGGTAAACTTTGCCGTTGAGATGATCGAACTCGTGCTGGATCACCCGCGCGTGAAAATCGTTGGCGAAGAAACTGACGGCCTTGCCGCTGCGGTCCCAGGCTTCGACGCTGATGCTTTTGTAGCGCGGCACCCGCCCGCGCATATCGGGAACGCTCAAGCAGCCCTCCCAATCTTCTTCCTTCTCTTCGCTCAGCGGGATGATTTTGGGATTGACCAGAACGGTCAGCGGCACGTCGGGCTTATTGGGATAGCGCGGATTGCTCGCCACTTCGAGTACCGCGATCTGCTTCGATTCATGAACCTGGTTCGCGGCCAATCCGACTCCGTCATATTCCTTCATCGTGACGACCATGTCGTCGATGAACTGCTGCACGGTTTGGGTTTGCAGTTCCTGTGGCGTCACCATCGCCATAACCTTGCGCAACACCGGATGGCCGAGCCGGGCAACTTTGAGAATTGACATGGAAAGTTTGTAGCATAGCGGCAATTTGCGTGAAAGGGAAAGCCCCGGCAGCTTAACGTTCGCATAGAATTAGATTTGTGGAACGAACGGGATACAGGAATTGATCTGCCGCGCTCTTTGAGGTAGCCTCGCACCGAACTCAATCCACTCAAAGGAGTCATCCTATGGAAAGAAAAAAAGCCAGTGATTTCGATCCGCAATTACTTGGTCTTTTCCACAGATACGTGCATGGCGGCATCAGCCGCCGCGAGTTTTTAGACGGCGCCGCCAAATTCGCCGTCGGCGGCATGACCGCGACCGCGTTGTGGGACATGCTCCGCCCTAACTATGCCTTGGCCCAGCAAGTCGCCAAAGACGACAAGCGAATCAGGGCCGAGTATACGATGTACCCGTCGCCGAAGGGCAACGCATCGAATGGCACCATGCGCGGTTTGCTCGCCCGTCCGGCCAGCGGCAATAAATTTCCTGTTGTAGTTGTGGTTCATGAAAACCGCGGCCTGAATCCCTATATAGAGGACGTCGTTCGGCGCCTGGCCATCGCCGGTTTCATCGCCCTGGGACCTGATGCGATTTGGCCCCTTGGCGGCTATCCGAGCGTTGACAAGTACGGCGCCGATGCCGATGACAAGGCCCGGGAGATGCAGAAGCAGCTGGATGACGGGAAAATAACCGAAGATTTTATCGCCGCGGCAGAGTTCTTGCTGAAGAATCCGCAATCCACGGGGAAGCTCGGTGCGGTGGGTTTTTGTTACGGCGGCGGTATGGTCAACAGGCTCGCTGTCCGAATGCCGCAGCTTGCTGCCGGGGTTCCCTTCTATGGTGCCGCTCCGGCAATTGAGGACGTGCCGAAAATCAAGGCTGCGTTGCTGCTACATTTTGCCGAGCAGGACCCCAACATCAACGGCAGGTGGCCCGCCTATGAAGCGGCCTTGAAGGCGAATAACGTCAGCTACGAGGCGCATATCTACCCCAAAACGAATCACGGCTTCCATAATGATACTACACCGCGTTTTGACGAAGCCGCCGCCAAACTCGCCTGGCAACGCACCATCGACCACTTCAACAAGGTTTTGAAATCATAGAAACTGCTCGACCCGAGAGATATCGAGGAGCAGAAAAAATTTCAGACTACCCCGGACTCAACCCGACGGCGCACTCTCTATGGGGCGCCGCGGGTCGAACCGGCGCCGTTATGAAATTAAGATATAAAGTGACTCGCATGGCAATACGAGATCGGCGCGGCCGATGTGATCGCGAGCTCTAATCTCATGGCGGCGACGACTAAAAGCGGCATGTTGCGATACTTAAGACGAGGGTCCAGACGGATCATTCGGTTCGGCTGGAAAGGAGCAATCGCGTGGTACGGCATGCTCGCGATTGGCGGATTCTTCTTGCTCAACGGAATTTATCAGGTGATTCGGAAGCCCGGTGAGCTCTTCGCTCCCGTTAGCACCTCCATGTCAAAGAGCCCCGAATCCACGTGGCAGAGTTACCGATCACTCTTCGAGGAGCATTCCACTAGCGTCATTTCTCCTGAATTTTTGGCCGCGCTCGCCCAGGTCGAAAGTGACGGAAACCCAATCGCCCGCACCTACTGGCGCTGGCAGTGGTCATGGAACCCTGTCGAAATTTATCGCCCGGCCTCGAGCGCGCTCGGCATGTTCCAATTCACCGACGGAACCTTCGCTGCAGCCCGAAGGTACTGCATCCATGATCACGAGGTCGTCAGCGAAGGGCCCTGGTATGACGTTCACTCCTGCTGGTTCAACGGCCTTTATACTCGAACGTTACCGAGCCATTCAATCGAAATGACCGCCGCGTTTCTGCATCAGAGCATAATCGGTGCGCTGGCTGTGCGTCCAAAAGTAAGAATCACTGTGGCCCAAAAGCAAAAGTTGGCGGCCGTAATTCACCTATGCGGCGCAGCTCGGGGACAGGCTTTTGTCAAACGGAACTTCCGGCTGACCACTGGCGAGCGCTGTGGAAATCATAACCTGCGCGACTATCTTGATCAGGTCGACCGGATGAAAAAAAGGTTTTCACGATTCCGAAGGGGGACCAACCCTTCAAAACTCGGACCGGATCTGCCCGTGATATCAGGTTCACCCTCGTGATAATCGTTAACGAAGGATCAATTGAAGATGGCGTCGGTCGAAACCGCGCAGTACGACGTCTTTTTGAGCTATCACAGTTCAGACCGTGCACGGGTTAGCGCGGTCAGACGTCTGCTGAGTGAGCGCGGTGTCCAAGCGTTTCTCGATCGCAGCAACTTAGTCGCTGGTTTGCCGTGGCCTCAGGCTCTTGAAGAAGCGTTGCGATCGGTGCGCGCCGTTCTCGTCTTCGTCGGTGGCGCCGATGGCGGCGAGAGTTTGGGTTTGTGGCAGCGACGGGAGGTGTGGTTTGCCCTGGACCGGCAGGTCCAAAAGGAAAGACAGGGCGAGAACTTCCCGGTCATTCCCTTGCTACTACCGGGGGCACGGCCTGACGCCGGATTTCTGTTTCTCAACACCTGGGTGGACCTTCGCGAAGCGCCCGAAGAGTCGGCCGCAATCGACGCCGTCGTTAATGCCGTACGCAATGTAACTACTCGGCCCGTCGTCGAAGTCGACCACCCCGCTGTCTGTCCGTACCGGGCCCTGGAGGCGTTTGGCGAAGAACACGCTGCGCTTTATTTTGGCCGCGAGTCTTTCGCCGAAGATTTGCTGGATCGGGTCACCCATCACTCACTCATCGCGCTTGTCGGTCCATCGGGAAGCGGGAAGTCATCCGTCGTTCAGGCGGGCCTCGTACCGCTATTGCGGCGCCAACGACCGCCGCAACGCGCCTGGGATACCGTGATATTCCGGCCGAGCGGCGGCCCATTCCATCGGCTGGCGACATCGCTCATTCCACTGCTGGAACCGGAGGCCGATGAGGTCGACCGGCTGGAGTTGGGTCGGAAGCTCGGCGAAAAGTTGGCCGAAGGGTCGGTACGGATCGAGGACGTCGTCGAACGACTCATCACCAAATCGCACGGCACTGATCGCCTTCTAATCGTAGCCGACCAGTTCGAAGAGTTGTTCACGTTAACGCCGCCCCAGCAACGGCAGTCGTTCGTAACATCCGTTCTGAGCGCGTTAGATCGGGCTCCATTTGTCTTTCTGTTAAGTTTGCGCGCCGACTTCTATAGTCACGCTATCGCTCTCGACCGCCGGTTGAGCGACTGCATCCAATCGGGGCTCGTGAACTTGGGTCCCATGACGCGCGATGAATTGCGTCGCGCCGTCGAACAGCCGGCCGGCAAAGCCGATATCCGCTTCGAAACGGGCCTTATCGACCGGATCCTTGACCACGTCGAACTCCAACCCGGAGGCTTACCGCTCCTCGAGTTTGCGCTCACACAGCTCTGGGAGCGGCGCGAAGGGCACAAGATCACCCATGCGGCGTACGAGGCGATCGGTGAAGTTGCGGGCGCGATCAGCCAGCGCGCCGAAAGCGTGTTTCTGTCAATCGACACTGATCAAAGACGCGCAGCACTGAGCTTGTTCACCCGACTGCTGCGAGTCTCGGCGCCAAATGAGACCGAGCCCGATACGCGCCGCCGCGTTGAAGTGGACATTCTGACGGAGTCCGAGCGGTCGGTGCTTCGGCCATTCATCGATGCGCGCCTGTTGGTGCTCGACCGGGAGGCATCAACCGAAAAACAGACCGTGGAGGTTGCCCATGAAGCGCTCATCCATGGTTGGCGTCGGCTGAGCGAGTGGGTCGATCAGCAGCGCGGTTTTTTGCTGTGGCGCCAGCGCTTGGGCGCATCGCTCGACGAGTGGAAACGGCGCGAACGAGACAGGAGTGTGTTGTTGCGGGGGGCTGCTCTGAAGGAGGCGGTTGGGTGGGCGCGCGAACGAAAGGCGGAGTTGAGCCAACCGGAAGCCGAGTTCATCGGACTCAGCCGGCGCAAGGAGCGGCGCCGGCGTGGTTGGCGCGGTGGGTTGATCGCGTTCGCCATCGTCATCGTTGCGGCCTGGCCTGGCTTGAAGCTCGCGATCAAAACGAACGCGTTTCAAGTCTGGGGGTCGGCGTACCTTGCGCCCATGAAGTTTCCCGCAGTGCAACCTTCCTCGATGGCTGCCTGGGTCCACGCTATGGACGTTACAGGTCGCCTGGATGCAATCGGCTCGGCGGTGTTATTCCAGTTTCTTCCCCCGATCCAGCAGCGGCTGTGGGCATTGTTGGGTGCGGCAGAGATAATGGCCCATCAGGGAAGAACTGAGGAGGCCCAACGTCTCGCCGATCGGGCGCTCGAGGTTGCGACACAAATACCGGATTTCGATTCCAGCGTTCAAGCGCAATTAGGCATGGTTCGGATGCTAAGTACGGTGGGCCGAAAAGAAATGGCCCATCGCTTTGCCCTTCGGGCCGTCGCCCTCGGTCGCCAGCAGCAGACTCCCGAATTTCGCGGGTTGGCCGTCGCAGACGCTGCCCGGGGGCTGGCCAGGGCTGGTCTGGAGCGTGAGGCGATGATGGCCATCGAGGAAGCCCGCACCTCACTTTCCACCATCGTGTCCCCGGCGAGTCGCATTTTTCTCAACGATCTAATCGCGGATGCCTTGGTGCAGCTCGGCAAGGTCGACGAAGCTTTGGCCATCGTGTCCAGTCACTCGGGCTGGCAGGTTTATCTGCCGATGGTCGAACATCTGGTCGACCGAGGGTTCCTGGAACACACTCGCAAACTTCTCCGCGGTTCCGACGACCCATCCGCCGTAGCCTTGCTAGCTTCTGCTTTCGCGTCGGCGGGTCGCCCGCAGGAGGCCAAGGCACTGACCCGAAGGGCGCTTGCGCTTCTCGAGACAGCTCCCCTCGGACCAAACGGGCGTGATGAGGCACGGGCCAAGTTCCACGAACGTCTCCTTCTGAAAGTGATGACGGTGAGCGAAGCCGTTGCGATCATTCGGGAGCGGGGTAATCCGGACGAGCTGGCAAGTTTCGCGACCGTGCTGGCCCGAACAGGTCACACGGATATCGCGCGGGAGACTGCCCGCGATGCCGCCGGGCGTGTCGACGCGACGGCGAGCGGAGACAGAGGTGCGCGCGTGCTCGTGAAGGTAGCAGAAGCCTTGGCGAGGAGCGGCGAGGCCAAGCTTGCGCTCTCCATGGCGCGGGCGATTAAAGAGCGCGACATGCAGGCGGCTGCGTTGGGCCACGCCGCGTACGGCTTCGCCGCCGAGGGTGACACGAGCCGCGCACGAGCGCTCGTGCGCGAAGCCCGCGAAGTCTTGCCATCCATACGGGATCGCGACCGGCAGTCGTTCGTATGGGCCGCGGTTGCGCTGGCTAGCGTTCGACTTAGCTGCTACGCTGAAGCATTGAACGACGAGGGACTTTCGCTCAATCCCAACGACGAACTGATGGTTTACACCGCGATTATTCGCGACGATGCGTTGCGCCGCAACGGCTCCCTTCGCGAGATCTTTGACCGTGGACCGAGCGAGCGTCTCGGTCGCTTTGGCTTACATTGGCCGTAGAGAGCAAGATGCGGCAGCTCTTACTACGATAATGGTTTCTCAATGCACTGGGCCGGTCATGTCCTCCTATGTTCCGCTCTGGTGCAAGAGCAATTTTTCCTTTCTCGAAGGCGCGAGCCATCCGGACGAGTTGGTGGAAGAAGCGCACCGGCTTGGATTGCCCGCGCTCACCCTCACGGATCGGGACGGCGTCTATGGAATTGTGCGCGCGCATGTGAAGGCGCGTGAGATTGGCTTGCAGCTTATCATCGGCGCGGAACTGCGGGTCGAAGACGGCTCCACCGTCGTTCTGCTCGCGCAGGATCGCACCGGTTACGCCAATCTCTGCCGTCTTATCACCAAGGGGCGGTTGCGATCGGAAAAAGGGGAGAGCGCCGTCAATTGGCACGAAGTCTGTTCGCATGCGCCGGGAATGATCGCGCTGTGGGGCGGCGATCAGAGTCTGCTGGTGCGCGAGGAGGAACCGGATGTTGCCGCCCATGCTCTGCGCGATGCTTTCGGCGACCGCGTCTACGGCATGATCGCACGGCATCAGCGCGAAGACGAAATCGAGCAGGAAGTCCGTTTGCGCGAGCGCGCAAAGCGCTATGAGCTTTTACTGGTCGCCGCCAACGAAGTTCTCTACCACACACCGGCGCGCCGTCCGTTGCAGGATGTGCTCACGGCGATTCGCCATGGGATTCCCGTCTCTTCATGCGGGCGCAAGCTCAAGCCCAACGCTGAACATTCCCTGAAGTCCCAATATCTTTTCGCCAGGCTTTTCGCCGACGATCCCGGAACGGTCGCGCGTACCCAGGAAGTGGCCGATCGCTGTTCCTTTACTCTCGATGAAATCCGCTATCGTTACCCGTCGGAGCCTTTGCCCGGCGGTACGACCTCCGCCGAGTGGCTGCGCCGGATCGTTTTCGACGGCGCGCGCGGGCGCTACGGCGGCGTGACACCGCCGGATGTGGTACAGCAACTGGAGAAAGAACTGGAAATCATCGAGGCTCTCGATTATCCGGGCTACTTTCTCACCATGTGGGAGATTGTCGATTTCTGCCGCCGGCACGACATTCTTTGCCAGGGGCGGGGCTCGGCGGCCAATTCCGCCGTTTGTTACTGTCTCGGCGTCACCGCCATCGATCCGGTGGACATGGGACTTCTCTTCGAGCGCTTTATATCAAAAGAGCGCGCGGAGCCGCCGGACATCGATCTCGACATTCAACATGACCGGCGTGAAGAAGTCATTCAGCATATTTATGAGAAATACGGGCGCGCGCGCGCGGCCATGGCCGCCAACATCGTGCGCTACCGCGCCCGCTCGGCGCTGCGCGACGTGGGCAAAGCCCTGGGACATTCCGAGACATCACTCGACCGGGTGGCCAAGTTTCTTTCCTCCTACGAGCAGGTGCGACCAGAGACGTTACGGCAACTGGGCCTAGAGCCGGCCAGCGAACCAAACCAGCGGCTGATTCAACTGACCAACGAAATCCTCGATTTTCCACGCCATCTCTCGATTCACCCGGGCGGCTTTTTATTGGGTCATGAACCGGTGCACGACATCGTGCCCATTGAGAACGCCACCATGCCCGAACGCACGGTGATCCAGTGGGACAAAAACGATCTGGAGGAGATCGGCTTGTTCAAAGTCGATCTACTCGGCCTGGGAGGACTCACTCAACTCGATCTTTCGTTCAAACTCCTGCGCGAGCACCGCGGCGTCGAACTAAGCATGGCGACGATTCCGTCCAAGGATGCCGCTACCTTCGACATGATCTGTGCCAGCGACACGGTGGGCGTGTTTCAGATCGAGAGCCGTGCTCAAATGGCGATGCTGCCGCGGCTCAGGCCGAGGAATTTTTATGACCTGGTGATAGAAATCAGCATCGTGCGGCCGGGGCCCATCACCGGCGGCATGGTCCATCCATATTTGCGCCGTCGCCAGGGCAAAGAGCCGGTAGAGTATCCGCACCCAACTCTGAAGCCGGTGCTGGAAAAGACCCTCGGCGTGCCGCTCTTCCAAGAGCAAGTCATGCGCCTCGCCGTAGTCGCCGCGGATTACACACCGGGGGAAGCGGACCAGCTCAGGCGCGACATGGCGGCATGGCATCGCACGGGCAGAATGGAGCGACACCGCGAGCGCTTGATCACACGCATGCGCGCAAAGGGTATCGCGCCCGAGTTCGCCGAACGCGTCTTTGAGCAGATTCGCGGCTTCGGCGAGTATGGTTTTCCTGAAAGCCACGCCGCGAGCTTCGCCTTGATCGCCTACGCGACCGCGTGGCTCAAATGCCACCATCCGGCCGAGTTCGCCTGCGCGCTGCTCAACGCTCAACCTATGGGCTTTTATGCGCCGGCCACCATCGTTGAAGACGCCAAGCGCCACGGCGTCGTCGCTCTCCCCGTTGATTTGCAACGCAGCGATTGGCACTGCGCGATGGAATGCGACGCGCAAAGCGCCGGCGGCTTTGCCGTGCGTATGGGACTGCGCTACGTGAAGGGTTTCGGGGAGGGGGATTGGGAGATCGTGTCCCGGGCGCGTCGGGCTGCGCCGTTTGTGTCCCTCGAAGATTTTGTCCGCCGCGCGCGACTAAACGAAGATGTTCTCGGCATACTTGCCGAAGCGGGAGCATTCGACAGTTTCGGCGTCGATCGGCGCGGCGCGCTCTGGGAGCTACACCGGCTCGCCCGCGCGCGTGATGAATCCTTGCCGTTCACGGCGCGACAACAGAGTCCGGACTTCGATCTCCTGACCCCTTTCGAAGAAGTCGGTTGGGATTACCGCACAACAGCGCATAGCGCGCGGCGCCATCCCCTGGAACCCTTGCGTGCCGCGCTTGACGCTCAAGGTCTGCCAAACGCGCGCGCCGTCGGGCAAATGGCCAACGGCGGAAAAGTCAATTATGCGGGGCTGGTGATCTGCCGCCAGCGCCCCGGCACGGCGGGCGGCGTGGTCTTCATGACGCTGGAGGATGAAACCGGATTCGTAAACGTCGTGATATGGGAGAGCGTTTTTCAGCGCTACGCGGTGCTGGCCAAAACCGTGAGCTTTTTGGGAATCACCGGCACGCTGCAAGTCGAAGACAACGTCGTTCATCTCGTCGCGGAACGGCTTTGGAAACCGCAACTGCGCCAGCGGCCCTCGGCGCCGCCGAGCCGCGACTTTCATTGAGAGCTATCGATCTCTGTGATCGAAGGGGCAGAGCAAAAATAGTAGATTTGATCGGTTAAGAAAGAAAAAATCTGGCGTCCCCGACGGGATTTGAACCCGTGTTATCGGCGTGAAAGGCCGGTGTCCTGGGCCGGGCTAGACGACGGGGACGCGGTGATGAGCCGTGCTGGATTCGAACCAGCGACCCTCTGCTTAAAAGGCAGATGCTCTACCGCCTGAGCTAACGGCTCGCTGGCGTGAGTTAAAGCAAATTTAATAGCGGGAATAGGACGGTAAGTCAATAAATCACGCTATTTTCGGGCCACGTTGTGATTCCTCAATCGCGTGTTTATCGTCACGCCAGTCGGCGAACTCGCAAGTTGACCCGACTTCGGAAAAGATGATAACAAAAGGCGGAGGCATCGTTGATAGACATGCTTCACATGCGCCATATGCCCCCGTAGCTCAGGTGGATAGAGCACAGGATTCCTAATCCTGGGGCCGTGAGTTCGAATCTCGCCGGGGGCATTTTTAACGCGTGATCGCGAAACGCGAGTAGGAGGAAAATAAGAATGCCATTATCGGGCCAGGAGTTCGTGAGAGAAATACAAGAAATGGTGCGGAAAAAGCACTCGAAAGATCATCCCATCATTGGCATGATAGAGAATGGCGAGTTGACGCGCGAACAATTAAAGGGCTTCGTCGGACAGTTTTACCTCTTTTTCCCAAAGCCGTTTCCCAAACCTATCGCCGCCATGCTCAGCCGCTGTCCGGATGATCCAGAACTGGAAAAAATGTGGATTGAGAACGTGGTCGAAGAAGGAACCGGTGAAATCACGGGTACCGATAGTCACAAAGGCCTGTTCATTCGATTTGCCAAAGCGTGTGGATTTTCTAAAGAAGAGCTGGACAAAGTCGAGCCTACGCCCGAAGCCCAGGCCTTTCTCGACTGGCGCGAGCTTCTCATGTACCAACGTACCTGGTTGGAGCTTTTTGCCTGCCAGGGGTTTTGCCTCGAAGGAACGGCAAATCCGCGCATGACTCGCATCGTCAACGGTCTTACTAAACACTACGGCTTTGACCGGGAATCGGAAGACATTCGCTATTGGACCTTGCATATGGGCGTGGATGAGGAACATATGAAAGTAGGCCCTTTGGCCGTCGAGCGTTATGCCACGACCGATTTTCAGCAAGATCAAGTGCGCGCCGCCGTGCAGAAGACCCTGGACCAGTTTTGGCTCGCCTTCGACGGCATCAAGCGCGCATTCGTCGATAACGATCCGCTCTACGCCCGCTGGCGCAACGGCAAGTGAGGAGGAGAAGATTATGGAACTGATCGATCTCTCACGGGTGATTTATGACGGCATGCCGAAGATTCCCATCTTGCCCGACGTACATGTGCAAAAATTTTTTGACTTGAACAAGGGGCATCCACTTAACGTCACCGAACTGTCGCTCCCTTGTCACGCGGGCACTCACGTGGACGCCCCGATTCATATCGTCCCTGACGGAAAGTCGATTGAAGAATTGCCGCTGGACGCATTCGTCGGAAACGGCGCGACGATCTCCGTGCAGAAAAACGGCGGCGAGGAAATTACCGCGACGGACCTGGAAAACTCCGGCGTGCCGGTGAATAAGGGCGATATTTTGATGTTGCACACGGGCTGGGATACGAAGTTCGACAGCCCGGAATACAACATGCATCCTTATTTTTCTGTGGACGCCGCGGAGTGGATGGTCAAGAAGGGAATCAAGATGGTCTGCATTGATTGCATCACGGTGGATTTGCCCACGCCGCTGCGTCCCAAAGGCTTTGCATTTCCGGTTCACAAGACGCTCCTCGGCAACGACGTGTTAATTGCCGAGAACGTCGCGAACATCAACAGTATCATTGGCAAGAAGACCCGGATCATGGCGTTGCCATTGCGCGTTAAGGGCAGTGATGCGGGACATGCGAGAATCGTCGCGGAGGTTTTGCAGTAAACAGCCATGGCAGTCACAAAACCGATCAAAGGAATCATCGGGGCCTGTCTGACACCGTTCGATGAGAACGACCGGGTCAATTACAAGGCGCTGGAAAAGGAAATCGAGTTTCTTGTCCAGGACTGCGACGCGGTCACCATTGCCGCCGTCGAAGCCGCGGAGTACACCATGCTGTCACGGGACGAACGCAAAGAAATCTTGCGCGTCGCCACGGAAATGGTAAACCACCGCGTACCCGTGATCCTCGGTTGCTCGAGTCCGTCGCCTAAAGAGGTTATCGAATTGGCGGAGTACTCGGCCGAAGTCGGCGGCGATTTTGTCCAGGTTCTCATGCCGCTTCGCCCCTGGGGCGGCCAGCCGACCATCGCCGAACTGATGGAATTCTACACTCAGGTGGCAACGGCAAGTCCGCTGCCGGTGACCTGCTATCACAATCCAGGGCCAGGCGCCGATCCGCCTCAAGATGCGTTCGTCAAAATCAGTGAGATAGACAATATCCGGTACTTCAAGGAAAGCTCGCGAGATATTACTAAAATATCCAGACTAATTGAGCAAATCGATCTTGCAGGACGCGGCCATTATTTCACCACAATGCAGCCGTTGTTGATCACACTGATGCTCGGGGGATCGGGGGCTACGATGCCACCGCCCGGCACAAGGATCGGCGCGCAGGTCGTCAGGGCGTTCAGGGCCGGCGATTTGGACCGAGCGCGCTTCTGGGCGCGCTGTTTCGCGCTTTTCCCGGGCAAGTGGGCGGCGTACGGCCTGCCGCCGGTGATGAAGTCCGCGATGAAACATTTCGGAGTCGATATCGGCAATCCGGCTCGACCCTACGCACCAGTGAGTCCCCGCGACCATGCGCAAATCGGCCAGTTTCTCCAACAGGTCGGTTTGATTGGAGAAGCCGGGCCGACACCACAATCCTTGCTGGACGCCGGCGAAAAGTTGCGGCAGGAAGACACTTTTCTCAGATAGCGACTAGACCAACCCGGCGCATCGATTGACCGCTAATCAAGACCAGGGTGAAGTTTCATTATGGAATTTTTTAAGCACCTTTCAGATAAAATTCTAATCAGGTTCCTCAAAGTTACTTCCGCCTTTGGCCGGGAGCTGACGACGGAAGGCCGTGACGAACAGAAGTTGTGGCGCGAGCAGCGACTGCGGAATCTTAAAGGGCTATCGATCATATCGAAGCAACGCTATCGGGAAAAAGTAGAGCGGGTGTAATAGCGGAACGGAACATGTTGTCCATACGCAACGGGCGAAAACGGATCGTCATACTCGGCGGCGGCAGCGGTGGAGTGGTCGCCGCCACGCATCTTGGGCGGAAGTTAGGCGACCGGCATGATGTCATTTTGATCGACAAGCGGCCGGAGCATCTTTTTATGCCGGCGTTTCTTCTGGTCATGGTCGGCCAGCGCCAAACCAGCGAAGTGACTCGGAGCTTGAAATTGTTAGAGCGACGAAACGTCACTTTTATTCAGTCTGAGGTTTTGGGCATTGACCCATCCCAACAAGTAATAAGGCTGCAAAATCAATCTATTAATTATGATTATCTAATCGTTTCGCTTGGTTTACAGACTAGACCTGAGCTGGTGCCCGGTTTCGCTGAAGCATCGGTTCATCCATGGGAACTGGACGGCGCCGTTAAGTTGCGTGAGAAACTCGCGGCCTTTAGTGGTGGTCGCGTGGTGGTAGGCGTTCCACTTGGCCCTTATCGCTGTCCGCCGGCGCCCTATGAGACGCAGTGGATGTTGGACGATTATTTCAGGCGCAAAAGGATTCGCGAACGCGTACAGATAGTTTTTTTCACCCGCGATCCAGAACCTGCGGGAGAGCGCCGCACGCCGGTTGTTTGGATGGATGCGGAAAGCCGCCGGCGTAACATCAAGCAATACTACGAGTTCGTCGTACGTTCCATTGACCCCGAAGCTAAAACGGTATCAGGGCTTTACGGTTATAAGATTCCGTATGATCTGCTCGTTATGGTACCGCCGCACCGGCCCGCTCAGGTGCTTTTGGATTGCGGACTCGCCGAGACTGAGAACGGCATCCGCGTCGACTATGAGACGCTGAAAACCAAGTGGGACAACGTTTACGCCATCGGCGATTGCGCCGATTTGCCGGCCTCCAAGGCCGGTGGCGTGGCTCATCAGGAAGCCGACGTTGTCGCGAATAATCTCGCCGTAGAGATCACTGGAAAGGGCCGGCCCGTCGATCTCTGGCTCCACACCATATGACTGCTGGCTTTCGGCGCGGGCCGCGCCGCAGCAAACCGAACGACGTATCCAGGCGGCTGGCCTCCATTCGGCGTCACTGAAGCTCGAACCTGGGGGCCGTCGCGGTTGCTTTACTGGTCCAAGATAGGATTTGAGAAGTGGTGGTTGTGGCGATATTTTTGAATCTTCCAATTCTAGTTACTTGACTAGGGAGAGAAGGGGAAGTCCGTTTTCAGATAGTTAGAAAAGTTTACATAATATATCTTATCAGACGTTTTCAATTCCTCTCATTTTGCTGATTTTTGATCACCGGCCTTTGCCTCTAATTCCGCAAGTCGTACGGTAACATAGGATTCAGGATCATCCTTTAAGTAGTCGCGATAGCTCGCGATGGCAACCTGGATGTCGCCCAGTTGCTCAGCGCATCGTGCCTTGCCAAGTCGCGCCTCCTGTTGCAAGGCGTTTTTGATCTTTTCCGCTTCGCCATACCGGGCAATCGCTTGCTTGCATTGCTTTTGCGCTTCTTCCACGGACCCAAGCGTCATCAGCGCCATCTGACGATATAGCGAGTCCGGACTAGTTGCAGCTAGGAAGCGCTCCGCCGCCCGGATAGCTTTATCGGTTTCACCGAGACTGATATAGCTATTCGCTTCATAGAGGTATCCCAGCGCCGCATAACGGGACCAGCGGTAGCCCTGGACTTTTTGAAACTCCGCGACGGCTTCGCGGTATTTTTGCGCCTGATAAAGAGATAGCGCGATGCCGAACTCCTTGCTCGCTGCCGCGTTGTGACGCGCCTTGAAGATCTGCCATCCGGAGATGGCCAAGAGTAGCACTGCCAGGGCGACCAATACGGTCAAAACCTTTGCGCGGTGATGGGCGAAGACGTCGAGAGCTTTTTCGGTCGTTACTTGAAACCAGTCGGGCTGACGTAGTGCCTTGCGGGTGATTCTCTTACTCGAAGTGGCCATTGCCATGGAGCGGAAACGGAAAAACAGAGCGGTGCGCGGGCTTATGTCTTGTATTTAAAGTCCTGCGGCGACATTTTTTCGAGAATTTCTCCCCATTTTTCCTGGGAAACATTGGAGATGTTCACCGGCGTTTCCTTGTTATCTTCGCTTTGCTGCAGCACGCTTGATGCTTCCAGTACCGCTTTCGCTACGTAGATCGGACTCTTAGTTCGAAGCGCGAGAGCGATGGCGTCGCTGGGACGGGAATCGATGTTCAACTGCCGGCCCGCCATGTTGAGCCGCACCGAAGCATAATACGTGTTTTCCTTAAGCTCGGTAATTTCTATGGACTCTACCGCACATCCCACTTCGCCCAAAATGTTGCGCAATAGATCGTGCGTCATGGGACGGGCCATCTTTACGCCTTCAATCTCGGTGGCCATGGCGGTGGCTTCCAAAAGACCGATCCAGATCGGCAGATTGAGTTTATTGTCCTGGTCTTTGAGAATGACGATGGGCGTTTTTGTGACCGGGTCCAACGTTAAACCGCCAACTGACATCTCTATGGTGTCTTCCCTTTTCGTCATGCCGTTTCCCCTTCTGCGTAGATATCGGCTTGGGCCGCGGTATTTAGAATTTCCCCGATGAGCGAGTTTGCCGTGGCGCCGATAATTCGGACCGTTTGAAAACATCCGATCAAACTTTCCGGTCCCTTAACGTTGACAATTCTATTGCTCCGCGTGCGGCCCATGATCTGCCCATTCTTAAGTCTCGAATTGCCCTCTACCAATATTTCTTCGACACTGCCTATTCTTTGTCTATTTTTCACCAGCGATATCCCATTTTGCAAGGACTGAACGGCCTTCAAACGATCTTTCTTTACCTGATCAAGAATGTCGTCATCGTAAAGTTTCGCGGAAACCGTTTGCGGCCGCGGTGAATACATGAACGAGAAGATCTCATCATACTTCACTCGCGTAAGCAATTCTAGCGTCGCCTCAAACTCGCCCTCGGTTTCGCCGGGAAAACCAACGATGATATCGGTGCTGAGAGACATTGCAGGACAGCGCTCCCGCAGCCGTTCGATGCGTCCGAGATATTCCTCGCGCGTGTAGCCACGGCGCATCCGCGCAAGAACCGAATCCGAACCGGACTGCACGGGCAGATGCAGATGCTCGCAGAGATTCTCCAGCGTCGCGAAGGCTTCGGTCAGATCCGGCGAAAGATCCTGCGGATGGGAGGTCGTAAAACGAATGCGCTGGATGCCTTCGACTTTATTGACGCGTCGCAATAATTCGGCGAAGTTGATTTCACCTGGCATGGTTTTGCCGTAGGAATTGACGTTTTGCCCGAGCAGCATCACTTCCTTGACACCATGGCGCGTCAACGATTCTACTTCGGCAATAATTCTACCGCTCGGCCGGCTTACTTCGCGCCCGCGCACATACGGGACGATGCAAAAGCTACAAACTTTGTTGCAACCCTGCATGATGGTAACCAACGCCTTGGCACCGTGGACCTGAGCGCGGCCATCGCCGTCTTCCATGTAAGAAGGGTCCCGGTAAAACGCATTTTCCACGGGGCGCGCGCTTAACGCTTGCACCTCCTCGATCATTTCCGGAAGTTTGTGAATATTCTGTGTGCCGAAGACGAGATCGAGATGCGGCACGCGTTTGAGCAGGCTCACGCCTTCCTGCTGGGCGACGCATCCGCCGACGCCGATGATCACGCCCTCGCGTTTGTCCTTAAGCTCTTTCCAACTTCCCAAGGCGCTGTAGACTTTTTGTTCTGCCTTGTCGCGCACACTGCATGTATTAAGCAGAATGAGATCGGCGCTCTCGATGCGCTCCGTGGGGATGTAATCAAACCGGCCCAGCACCCGCGCGATGCGCTCCGAATCGTATTGATTCATCTGGCAGCCGTAAGTTTGGATGTAAAGCTTCTTCATGGCGAGATCAAATCGACGATCTTGTAAAGCTGGCTGATGCTGCGGCACTCCTCGGCGACATCGCAATGAGGAACGTAGCGCGGCATCTCACTGTCGCCGACGCCCCACGTCATGCGGCTTTCGGGGTTGAGCCAAATCAGCTGTTTGGCCTTGCGTTGGATTTCCCGCAGGACCCAATCGTTGGGGCGATTATAGTTGTTGCGCCCGTCGCCGATGATCAGCACCGTGGTCTTGGAGTCGACCGCGGACAGGTAATTCTTGTGAAACAACTCGAAGGCGCGGCCAAAATTGCTGTGAGAAAATACATCGATCACGTCACCCTTTAGAGCCGCTTCCACCGCCCGCTGGATTTCGTTTTCCTCAAACAGTTTGGTGACTTCGCCGATGTCGCTGACGAAGACGAAACTGCGCACTTTCGCATAAAGATCCTGGATGGAATAAACGAATTGCAGCATAAAGCGGGAGGCATTCAACACGGAGTCCGAAATATCGCACAACACCATGACCTGGGGTTTGGATTTTTTACGGCGGTCGAGCATGATTTCAAAGGGCACGCCCCCATATTGAAGATTTTTGCGCAGAGTCTTTTTTACGTCGAAACGGCCACGGGCCGCCTTTTTTCGCCTTACCGACAGTCGGTTTTTGAGGCGCTGGGCGAGGCGGGTGACGGCGTCGTTCATGCGCCGGATATCATCCTCGGTGTAGAAGGCGAAACTCTTGTCGGCGAGCGAGCTGCGGGCGCCGGCGTCGCGCGGCTCATGTCCCTGTTTGCGTTGTTCCTGCTGAATCGCCTCGCGCAACAAGCGGTTTAAATCACGCAGGCGCTCGTTCAGATAGCGCATGATATCGTTGAGATCGTCACCGCTTTCCCCAAGCATCCGGAGCAGTGCTTTGAAACGCTCGATCTCCTTTTGCACTCGGTCCAGCTCGAGCCGCGCCCCTAACCTCATGTAGGGGGTGAAACGGGATCCATCGAGAGTGCCGCTCTCCAACTCCTGGCGCGCCGCCTCTCTGAAGAGCCGTTCCAGCTCCGCGCGGTTGGCGGTTAAAAGCGCTTTTGTCAGCTCGGATAGATCCCCTTCCATTTGCTGCAGGAGCTGTTGGATCTGCTCGAGCATCCTTTGGTACTGCTCGGGGGTCAGTCCGAGCTCTTCCATCATGTGCCGGTCGAGAGCGTCGATGGCCTGGCCGAGGCCCAAAAAGAAAAAGTCAAAAAGTTCTTCGAAGGGTTGAATGTCGCCGGCGCGTTTGACCAGCGTGGCGCGGAGAGCGTTTCGGAACAGTTGTTGGTCGTGAATGCCCAGACGGTCCAAGGCGCGGAACACGTCCATGTTTTCCGAAAGCGACACCCGCACGCCGTTGCGGCGCAGCACATTGGCGAATTCGACGATTCGTTCTTCCATGGCGGCGTGTGATACCGGTCTTAATGCAAATGTTCCTCGTCGCGGCTGGCCGCGCCGCGCTGCGCTTTGCGCTCGGCCAGATACGTCTTGAGCTCCTGGTGCGCTTTGCGGATGTCGGCTTCGTACTTCATGAGGGCGGACAGCGTCTGATCCACCAGCTCATTGTCCAGTTGTTTGACATTGAGCAGAACTAGTGCTTTGACCCAGTCGAGGGACTCGCTGACGCTGGGAGTTTTCTTCAAGTCGAGCTTGCGCACCCGCTGGAGTAGGCGCACGACTTCCTGCACCAGTTGGTCACCGACCCCGGGGACCTTAAGCTTGATAATTTCCATCTCCCGCTCGCTGTCGGGAAAATCCAGATACAGATGGAGACAGCGCCGTTTGAGCGCGTCGGACATTTCTCGGCTGTTATTGCTGGTTAGAACCACCAGCGGGATATGTTTCGCCTTGAGGGTGCCGATCTCTGGGACAGTGATTTGAAAATCGCTCAACACTTCGAGCAAGAACGCTTCAAACTCGGCATCCGACTTGTCGACTTCATCGATCAACAGGACCGTCGGTTTCTCGGCCAACAGAGCGCGCAAGAGCGGCCGCGGCAAAAGGAAACGGTCGGAAAAAAACACTCCGTCCTGGGCGGCGATGGAATTCACTGCTTCCTGCAGAGTTTCGGAACCTCTGGTGATCTCGCCGATTTTGTCTTTCAGGATCTGCGTGTAAAGCAACTGTTTGGCGTATTCCCATTCATAGAGGGCCTTGGCTTCGTCGAGTCCCTCGTAACATTGGAGCCGGATCAGCTCCATACCCAAGGAGCTGGCCAGCACTTTTCCGAGCTCCGTCTTTCCTACGCCCGCGGGTCCCTCCACGAGAATTGGCTTTTGCAGCGCGGCGCCGAGATAAACCACTGTGGCCACGCCCTTGCCGCAAATGTAGTTTTGCGAACCCAACCCCGCAATTACGTCATTCACTGACTGAAACATGGTTTTCCTTTCCAATTTGGCAAAATTAACATATACGTTCGGTCACGACAACCAAGCGTGTTTGCACATGGCCGGAGCTTTCTATAGTAACGAGATAAATGTGTACGTTGGCGCTGTTTGTTAATGTTTTTAATAGATACCCTCTGCTGGCAGCAGCCAACCGCGACGAGCGCTACGACCGCCCGGCAACGCCGCCGGGATTGATCGCCGCCAACCCCAGAATCGTCGCCGGCAAAGATCTACGCGCCGGCGGGACCTGGCTGGGATTCAATGAACATGGACTTTTGATCGGCATCATCAACCGCCGCACCAATGGCGCCACACCCAACTATACCAATCCCCGTTCGCGGGGGTTGCTCTGTATGGATCTCCTCGCTCTCCGAAGCGCGGCGGCAGCTCGCGAGTTCCTTTGCCGCCATGAGGAAACCTACAACCCGTTCACGGTAGTTTACGCTGATCCGGTGTTGGGCGCTGGAGTGGCCTTCAATGACCACGAGACCATCATGGTGCGCGCCCTGACCGGCGGGCTCCATGTATTCAGCAGCGCCGCGGCAATCGATACCGGATCGGGCAAGGCCGATCGAGCCTACGGCCGCTTTCTTAGCTGGGCCAACAAGGCAGCGGCACAAAAACAAACGGGAGATTGGCTTGCCGGGCTTAAGACACTGCTCGGCGACCATAGCATGCTCAGCGACGACGACCCTCGTGACGCCATCTGTGTTCATGGCGCGGAGTCGGGGACGGTTTCGTCAAGCATCATCCATTTCTCGGCAATTGAGAGACGTTTTGACAGTTACCACTGCGCCGGCGCGCCATGTCAGAACTCCTTCAGCGGGCCCCTGGCGTTGGCTGTAATATGAATCGAAAACCACGCATGGCTGCCACGGTAATTTTGCTGAGGCCAGCCGGGCCGCGCGGGTTCGAAGTATTTCTGACGCGCCGCGCCGAAGGCATGGCTTTTCTCGGCGGCATGTATTGTTTTCCAGGCGGCGCGCTGCGCCAAGAAGATTTTTCCGAAGCCATGCTACGCCGCGCCGCGGGTGTGACTCCTAGTCAGGCACAAAAATTCATCGGCGCCGAGTATTCCCCGCGCCAAGCGCTCGGGCTGTGCATCGCCGCGATTCGTGAATTGTACGAAGAAGCGGGGATTCTGCTCGCCCTAAATGGCGCGGGCGAACCGATCCTTGCCAATACCGGGCTTGGACGCCGGCTCAGCGAAAACCATTCCTGCCTGCTCGGCAAGGCGCTAAGCTTTCACGCGGTTCTTGAATCGGAAGGACTTTTTTGCGACCTGGCCGCATTGGCCCACTTTTCCCACTGGCAAACACCCGCGCATGAATTCGCGCGATTTGACACCCATTTTTTTCTCGCCCCTTTGCCGGCGGATCAATCTACCCGGCCGACATCATCTGAAATCACCCGGAGCGTGTGGTTGACGCCCGACGAAGCGCTGCGCTTGTGCGGCAAGAACGAACTGCCGATGATTTTTCCGACTTTCGCGTCACTCAGAACTTTGGCCGACTTCGACTCGTTCGAAAGGGTGTTTAAGGAATATCGTGCGCCCAAATGAACTATTCTAGCCGGCGGCAGGCCTAGCGAAAATGCCTCCTCCGTCGCAAGGCCAGTTATTTTTTCTCCTGTGCCTTACGAGCCGCGGGCGCAGACTGAATCAGGCTTTTGCCGTCGTAAATGTAAACGGCGCAGCTAGCCGCAGTCTTGGTTTTCCCGGAGCTGCAATAAGTCAACTGATTGCCTGATAGATCATCCGGTGTTCCCCCAGGGCGGCTGACTAGCCGCAGCCTTTCCACCCCGTCTTTATGGTGCAACCGGACTTGATGGAGTCCGCCTCGACTATCAACCCGGAAAAACTCCACCTCATCCCCATTGCAGTTTTGATACTGCGATATGGCGATGAGGCGCCCTGTAATTTCCGGAAAGCGGATTTCCCTGATTTCTTCGCCTCGATTTTGGGTAAAAACCCGCTTACCCAGGGGGAGTTCAGCGTTAAAAGCTTTGTTTTTTAGACTGACAATCTGGTAGTTTCCGGTATAGCGCTTGCTGCCGCTTATTCCCCCGCAGGAGTCGGTCCGCAGGGTTTCCATCTTCTCGTCATCGGCGTGGATAAACACCTCGATAAAGTCGCGACCGGCGGCGAACGCTATCCGCGCGCGGCTGCGCTCTCTGAGTGACTTGATTTCCGGGTCGGTCTCTTCCGGTGCGACGGCCATGACGCCATCGTGAGCCCCAGCCAGCACTGCCGTGAGCAAGATGATCAACAGCAATCGGTTTCGTTTCATCAGAACCACAAATGAATGACGGTTTTGATCAGCGTTAACGCCATCGAGGCCGCCCCCTCGACTGTTTCCTAGTGAGGAATATGTCGCTATGAAGATGGCTCACTGAGCAGTCCATTCCAAACAACGGGATCGTCGGAGCTGTCCGCCCGGCATCTCGAATGCGAACAATATTCAAGTTGGGCGCGCGCCGTAGCAATCCGCGGGCAATGTCGTTATTGAAATTCTCGTCGGCGCCGAGCGACAGAATGGCTTGCGGCGTTCCACCTCCGCGCCTCGGGAGTGAGATATCCGAATCCTTTCTTACCGCCGCTTTAGTATGTCATCGAGCTTTTTGCGGTCTTCGTCCGCGAGATCTTCGCGCGGTCGCGTCGCCGGCTGGGGATCGTGGTTTTTGTTCAGTCCTGTATCACGCATCGAAGATGCTCCCTCACCCTTCCCTCTCCCAGAGGCAGACGGTGAGGGAAAAATCCTCGCGCCCGGCCGGGTTGAGGCTTTGCCGGGGAACAGCTGAACGATGTCTTGCCAGAAAAGCCAGACCAGAAAAGTCAACAACCAGACGGTAAGCGGCGTCATTACAAAAAGGACCAGCGGCCGGAGCCAACGATGCTTCTTTATTCTTCTTCTCTGAGCCACCGGTGGGGGGAAGTCAGTTCAAAAGTTCAAGGTTCAATGTTCAACGTTTTCGGATTGGATCCGAAGTCCGGAACTCGTCCATTCCGATACATTGAACCTTGAACCTGACATCCATAACAAACCCACGCTGAAAAATTTGTTTGCAGGCTGCTCAAAAAGATCTCAGAGGCAAGGCGCGCGAAGGTCGATGAGCGGAGGCGTACTCTGCTTGTACGTTGACGCGATATTGGTCGAGCGCAACGAAGCATATGAGTCTTTTTCAGCGGCCTGCTAATAGTTCGGTTTGTGCTCAAAATAATGCGTCGCGTTGATGACCCGGACCGTGCGGGTTTTCGAGCGCATCACCACCGACTGGGTTGTGGCGCCGCCGGCAAAGAAGTGCACACCTTGGAGGTAGTCGCCGTCGGTGACGCCAGTGGCGGCGAACATCACGTCCCCGGCAGCCAACTCGTCGATGCCGAATTTCTTGTTGATGTCCGCCACCCCCATTTTCTTGGCGCGCTCGATTTCTTCGTTGTTGCGAGGCTTCAGACGGCCCTGAAATTCGCCGCCGACGCAACGCAGCGCGGCAGCCGCCAACACGCCTTCGGGCGCGCCACCGATGCCGAGTAGGAGATCGATACCGGTTTCCGGCTTGGTCGTGGCGATGGCCGCGGAAACGTCGCCGTCGCCGATCAGGCGTATCCGCGCGCCAGCCTTGCGCACTTCCTGGATGATGGCATCGTGGCGCGGCCGCGCAAGAATAATCACCATCAGATCTTCGAGGCTGCAGCGCTTCGCCTCGGCCAGCGCCTGCAAATTCTGCGTCGGCGTTTTGTCGAGATCGACAACGCCTTTACCGATGGGTCCGGCGGCGATCTTTTCCATATAGGTGTCGGGGCAGTTGAGCAGGTTACCGGCGTCGCCCATGGCGATGACGGCGAGCGCATTGGGCGCGCCGGTAGCACAGATCGTGGTACCTTCCAAGGGATCAAGAGCGATATCGACCTTAGGACCCCCACAGCCCACTTTCTCGCCGATATAGAGCATTGGCGCTTCGTCCCGCTCGCCTTCGCCGATCACGACCGTGCCGTCGATGGCGAGGGCGTCGAAGGCTTTGCGCATGGCGTCCACCGCGGCTTGATCAGCCGCCCTTTCGTCGCCGCGCCCTGTCCAACGGGCACAACTAAGGGCTGCCGCTTCCGTTACCCGCACGGCTTCAAGAGCTAAGTTTCGATCCACGTTTGCCTCCCTTCAATGAGCGCCTCCATGAGTCTGAAAGCCTGCTTGGCTACCACCCCGGTTTTGGCGGCGTCCTTTTCGTTATATCCCACGGCGCCATTATCGCGCGGTTCAGACGGAGAGAAGAGCACGAATGGCACCGGCTCGGCGACGTGGGTTTTGAGGGCGATGGCTGTGGGATGATCGGGCATCAGCAGTACACGCCAGTCCTTTCGTGGTTCCATGCCCTTGAGCACGGTACCGACGACCTTTTCATCGAAGTCTTCGAGAGCTTGGATCTTCGCCTTCACGTCCCCCATATGGCTGGCCTCGTCGGTGGCTTCGACATGGATGAAGACGAAATCGTTCCTTTCCAGCGAACGCAGGCCATACTCGCCCTTGCCCTGGTAATTGGTGTCGAGAAAGCCGGTGATGCCCGGAACATCGATGCGTTCCAAACCGGCATAGACACCCAGGCCGTGGATAATATCGACGGCGGAAATCACCCCGCCTTTGATGCCGAAACGCTCGGTCAGCAGGGGCAGCTGTGGCGCCCTCCCCTGTCCCCAGAGCCAGATCGACGTTGCTTTTCGGCGCCCATCGGCAGCGCGTTTTCTGTTCACAGCGTGCTCGGCCAATATATCGCGCGACGCCCCCATGAGCCAAAGCAAACGGTCGGCGCCGTCTCCCGCAGGAAGATAACCGGCGATTTTCTGTCCGGTGATATCGTGGGGCGGTGTGGTCGTCATTTTCTCTTTGCCGTCGCGCCAGACCATCAGGTGGCGGTAGCTCACTCCGGGGAAGAACTCGATGCCATCGCCGCCGAGCTCATGCCCGATGGCGTCGATGATGTCTTTGGCTTCCTCGCTGGAGATATGGCCGGCGGTGAAGTCTTCCATGCAGGTCTCAGCACCGCTGCTACCCAGGCTTACTAGGTTACAGCGAAACGCAATGTCTTTGGGACCTAGGGCGACGCCCATGCTCGCCGCTTCGAGCGGCGAACGCCCCGTGTGATAGACCGCGGGATCGTAGCCCATGATACTCATGTTGCCCACGTCGCTCCCCGGCGGAAAGCCCTCGGGAATCACGTGGGCCATGCCGAACACGCCTCGCTGGGCGAGCCAATCCATGTTGGGCGTACGCGCCGCTTCCAGAGGTGTTCTCCCGCCCAGAATTTCCAGCGGATAGTCCGCCATGCCATCGCCTTGCAGAATGATGTACTTCACTTTGCTCCCCAGATCGGGAACCAAACCGGATCAACTAGGATATAATCTCGATCGCTGAGAGAATCCAGAGCCTGGCGCATTTGCCGGAGTGTAGCCCGCTCCAGTGTCATCACGAAAGGCAGAACTTCCTGCGGCCTCTGTTTGAGTTTGTAGGTTTGCATCAGCCAGCGCACTTCTTCTTCGGTATGCCGCATTTGCCAGATCTCCGATATGTTAACGCCTATGCGGCCAAAGGTCCGACCGATATCGCCGACAATGCCGGCGCGGTCCCGAACGACCAAACGGAGATAAAAAGAACCTGCGATTTCATCCTCGGGCTGAAGTTTCAACGTTCCCGGTGGAATTAAGCTCGGGATGCCGGAAAATTTCCGCTCACCGCGCGCCAATTCGTAAACGTCACCGAGCACCGCCACGGCTGTGGGTCCGCCGCCCGCCCCCGGCCCAACGAGAACGTAATCGCAGTCGCGCTCCCCACGGCCGCCGCTACTGCTCTTGCCGGCAAAGCAGACCGCATTTGTCGCGCCGTCGATACTCGCCAGAAAATTGTCTCGCTGCACCAATACAGGGGAAACGAAAACCTGCACGAATTGGCCGTTGCGTCGGGCCACCGCGAGCTGTTTGATCGTGCTCGGGCCTATTCTCTGAGCGTAGCGAAAATCTACCGCGTGAATATCTTCAATGCCCTTTCGCCAAATGGTGCCCGGTTGAATCTGCAATCCAAAGGCGACCAATAAAAGCAATAGCAATTTGGCTTCGGCGTCGCTGCCGTTGACATCGGAGGCGGGATTAGTTTCGGCGTAACCCTTTTGCTGCGCTTCCTTCAACGCATCGGCGTACGCTTTCCCACCCTTTTCCATTTGCGAGAGGATGTAATTGCAGGTGCCATTGACGATGCCAAATACCGCTTCCGGTTCTTCGACGGCAAAGCTTTCACTCAACGAGCGGATGACCGGGATGCCGCCGCCAACGCACGCTTCAAACCGCAGTTGCTGCCCACTCTTTTGCGCCGCCGCCCAGATCTCTTTGCCGTAGCGCGCCAAGACGGCTTTGTCAGAGGTCACGACGGATTTGTCGTTGCGGAAAGCCCGCAGCAAATAATCCCTGAACACGGGCAACTGCGACGGGCTCTGAAATCCCAGCGCTTCAATCACGATGTCGACGCCCGGATCATCAAGCACATGCTCAGCTTTATTGGTGAACAGCTCGGGCCGCTTACGGAACCATTTCTTGTCCTTGGGGTTGCGCGTATAGATTTTTTTTATAACGAGATCGACATCAGAACCCACTTGGCCCTTGAGATCGCGAAACAAAATGTCTTGGATCGCCTCGCCCACGACTCCCGAACCGAGCAAGCCAAGGCCGATTTTGCGACGTTTGTTCACCGATGCCAATGCCAATGTCCGAAGTAAATTGGAGGTTTATGATAGCGCTGCGGCTAATCCAGCAGTTTGCCCAACGCGCGCTTGATGTTGCGCACCGCCTGCTTGGTGCGATGTTCGTTTTCAATCAGCGCAAAGCGCACATGCTCGTCGCCGTACTGGCCAAAGCCGATGCCCGGAGAAACTGCCACTTTGGCCTCCTGCAAGAGATATTTCGAAAATTCGACGGAGCCCATTTTTTTCGCCGGTTCGGGAATCTCCGCCCAAACGAACATGGTGCCTTTGGGTTTTTTGACCTTCCACCCGGCGCGGTCCAGCCCATCGATCAAGGAGTCGCGCCGTTTTTCGTACATGAGGCGGATCTCTTCGACGCAATCCTGCGGACCGTTGAGCGCCTGGATCGCGGCGATCTGCACCGGTTGAAAGATGCCATAGTCGAGATAACTCTTGATGCGCGCCAAGGCGTGGATAATATCCTTATTGCCCACGGCGAAACCGACTCGCCAGCCGGGCATGTTGTAACTCTTCGACAGGGAGAAAAATTCCACGCCGACATCCTTGGCTCCCGCTACCTGCAGAAAACTCGGCGCCTGGTAGCCGTCGAAAGTCAGATCGGCGTACGCCAAATCATGGACGACGATAAAACCGTGATCCCGCGCTGCCCCCACGACGCGCTCGAAGAAGTCCAACTCGACGACTTCCGTCGTCGGGTTATGCGGGAAACTGATGATCAGCATTTTGGGCTTCGGCCAGGTCTGCTTGATCGCTTCTTCGAGGTGGGCGAAGAAATCCTCGCTGGTGGCCAGCGGCAGGCAGCGCAAATCGCCGCCTGCCAGAATTACGGCAAATTGGTGGATTGGGTAAGTCGGACTCGGGCACAGAACCACGTCACCCGGGTCGATGGTAGCCCAGGCTAGATGGGAAAGACCTTCCTTGGCGCCGATGGTAACGATGGCTTCGGCGTCGGGATCGACAACGACCTGATAGCGACGCTTGTACCAATCACATATCGCAACGCGCAGTTTATAAATGCCGCGCGATACGGAGTAACGATGGTTTTGCGGCTTGGCCGCGGCTTCGACCAGCTTGGCCACCACATGGGGCGGCGTCGGCAGGTCAGGGTTGCCCATGCCGAAATCGACGATATCTTCGCCGCGGTGACGCGCCTCCATCTTCATGCCATCGATGATGCTGAAAACATAAGGTGGAAGCCTTTTGATCCGCTGAAATTCCACGCGCCGGCACCTTACCCTTTCTAAAACAACGATCTTTTTTCAGACTATAAGGCATGATGATAATTCCTGCAACTATGTCGTTGCCCCTGTACTCCCAACCTCCCTTCGACGTTGCTCAGGGCATGCTTTCCTCCCCCTCGAGACTGTGCCGTAGTGTCATCCTGAGGCGATAGCCGAAGCATCTCGTCTTTGAAAGTGACTGAAAATGCGAGAAGCTTCGCTGCGCCAGACTGTGTGAAAACTCTGTACATCGTGGTGGTGAGCCCAGTCAAAGCATGAACTGAGTTTTCACGCAGTCTGGCGCTGAGCATGACGATCTTGCAACTTTCTTTCGTTACGACACCGGCTCCTCGAGGGGGGATAAAAGAGGTGGATCACCGCATAGCCGCAGTGTTCACCGAAGGTTTGGGGGGGACTTTCTCGCGAACCTAACTCAATGCCGTTGTATTTCATGCAATGCTTTCAGGAGTCCCGGCCGATCGGCTACGCTCAGTTCAAGCAGCTCCTCATCGCCGGTCTGATGGCGATATCGAATGGCCACGCTTCTCCCAAAAGCATTCGTCTGGGTTTCACGAATATCCAAGATCGTTCTGCCCGGCACACGATGATCCCATCCGAAGCCTTCGGCGAAAAACATCAAGTTAAACGGGATGTGTGGGCTGACATGCAGCGTGTCTTTCGTGACCGCCACCCAGAGAATATGATTGGCGCTCACCAGCCGAGCTAGAAGGCTGCGATCGGAGCGCCCGGAGCACCATGCTTCAGCAAAACGAAGCGTGGAAAACTGCGCCCCCAGGATCGGCTTTCCTCTGTGTATACGATAGAAGGTTGAACCGGCGATCAGTGCGCCACATAAAATCGTTCCGATAACGGTCAATCGAAAAAGCATTTCGGCTAAAACGGCGTCGGTTTTGAAGTTTTGCCGTCATCCGTCAGCGTATGCGGCGATTTAAAACCAGGAACAATCTTCCAGCCGGGATTGCTGGCTCTTTTTTGTGTGTCGTATGCGCCCACGTCGCTTGTGGACCGCCGGCGTTTCATGTTGTTGAAATCGAATGGCGGCGCAAATGAAACATCCGCGGCGCCAATGAGCGCCGATTTTGGACGCGGCCAGAAATTAAGTTGGCCCGGGTTGACGAAGGTTGAATTTTGGTTGCCGCCGACGAGGAATTGTCCCGGCCGGTATTTCACGCCGCAATTCCAGACAACATTGCCTTTGAGCTGAATCGCGCGTCGGCAGGGCTGCGAGTATGTGCCCTCATGTAATATCAATTCATCGCCGGGTTTGAGCTGTTTAGTGGCCACGATCCATTCCTCATCGCAAGAAGCGCTTGAGGAGGGGAGGATTTCGATAGTGTCGGCCCGCGTCGCACTACCGCCCGCGGCGAGCAATAAGGCGGTAATCGCCGATTTCAGGACAAACCGCGATATTAAAAACATCCGTGGAATTTCCCGGTATGATTCTAATCACTCATAGTCGTTGCGCCTGTGCGGTTCAAGCAGGGCGACTTGATTATCGGAGAATAGACGGTAATTCGGGCGGATTTTCCCGCCGCAAAACTTACCACGGTTTTTTTGCTCGCCGGGGCTGTTTCTAATCCAACCGCTTAGATGCAGAGGCCCATTGGCTTCGCTAATGG
>DATBLC010000149.1:0-4617 GCA_036555515.1 Binatia bacterium | reverse complement strand
TTCATGAGTTCTTGCATGTTCGGCATTCCGCCCGGCATTCCGGGCATCCCCGGCATGACTACGTCGCCCGGTTTTTGCCCAGCGAGACAGGGCCCGAGCCACTTCGCTTCCATCATCGACGACGATTCCCGCATGCCGTGCAGCGGCGGATCGTAGGTGCTCCTGATTTCCCCTTTGTAGGCCGAGTCGAATTTCCCGGTAAACACACTGCGCGTCGTTGCCGTCGTGCCCTGCATCTTGCAGACCGACTCGGCGACGATCTTATCGCCCTCACGACGGACGACATTTTTCGTGCAATTGCTTTTCGGCTCCTGCATTTTGCTGATGTCGTCGCTTTTCTGATCCACGCACTGCTGAATCGTCATTCCGCCCGGCATTTGACCGCTCGACATCTTCATCTCCCAGAGGCCCGACTTGCGCTGCGGTGCATCGGCCGATGCGGCGGCTGCAACTCCGCAACCGATCAAGAGAGCGAGAAAAATGATCACAGAACGCATGGATCCTCCATTGCCAGATTGTTTGCGTAAGCTCGTTGGTCCCCGAAAAGCTATGAAAGACAACAGTTACAGGCGCAAACGCAGCCAGTCAAGAAATAAATGGGGAGAGAAAGAGTTCTCCCAAAGCTTCGATCCTGATGTGACTGGTGCGGACCCAAACTCCGACACCGAACCGATTGAAAACAGGGGCGCGAACCGAGACCATCAAAAAAAGTTGACGAATTGATTCAAGGGAGAACAGAAAGAGATTTTTCTCCTTAGGAAGGTCTGTGCCAATTTGACCTCCCGGCTAATGGATGACCCCACAACGGCTGCGCGATATGAGCATTGGTCGTTCCAGCTCTCTGATTGCGTCCCGTGCAGAGGATTTAACGTGGTGAAGTACTCAAATTAGGCGAGTGTGACGCTAAGCTAACGCGCATTCGGCAAGTCCAACATGAGCCTCTCCGTTTGACTGTCGACGAGGGACTTGGGTACTGTCCAGTATCAACCAGCCGCCAATGCATAGGAGGAAAGCAGGATGATTTCGCAGATTCGCATCTACACGATCAACAAGGGTGAGATGGATAATTTTCTCAAGCACTTCAAAGAAGACATCGTGCCGCTGCACCAAAAGATCGGCGTGCCCATCGTCGGCACCTGGGTGAATCGCCCGCAAAACGAATTTATTTGGGTGCGGAACTACAAAGACAAAGCGGAGATGGAGGCCAAGGGCAAAGAGTTTCAGGCCGCGGTCGCGGCCGCCGGAATCAAACTCGGCGGCAACGTCGCGAAAATGGAAGTGCGCGATGCGGAATCGGCGTTTGCGTAAAAGCGGGGTCGCTGCCGGTCACCGGCGGCGGCATGACCGTAGGCTGCAGGGGAATGTTAGTCACTCCTAAAGATTGCCCCTCATTAAATTGATGGGGAAGATATGGCGAAATTCATCATTCAGCCGCACGGCAGGCTCAACGATTGGGTCGCCGACGAAAAAGGCTTTTTGCCGCGGAAGGCCTCGACTTCGAGCTCAATGTGGAAGGAGGCCGCAAGAACACGCCCCGGCTCGCGACCGTCGATTCGCCAGGCGCGCTCGAGGATAGCCGCTTTGGCGCATTCGACGGTACGCGGAGGGACACGGACGCAAAGGCGAAGGCGCGGGCGACGTGAGTTGTGCGTGTCATTGGACGGTAAACCAGGCGGCGAAGGTGAAGAAGGGATTGTGTGGGTTAAGGCTCATAGCGTCTGTGAGGCGGCCATCGTCGTTGCCGGGCGATTCGAGTGTTTTCTTGCCCGCTGACCTCGCAGGCACGGACATCGCAGTCGGATACCATTCGGGCAGTCATTATTCCGCGCTACAGGCGCTCGACCGCTGTCCTACGTCATCGACCATTCCGCCCGGCATTTGGCGGCGCGTTTTCAGGCGGTAAAATAATTCTGCCATCGCAACGCAAGATCTCACCCCACTTCTGACTCCTGAGAGTTAATAGAATTGGGGAAGTCTGACACGCGCCCAGCAAGAATTTTGCATGAAGCGATGAACGTTTTGGAGCCGAGGCTCGGACCGCGGTAACTTCTTGATTCCGCGAGATTAAGACCCCCAGAAGGGCTCGTTTTAGCGCTCGGAAGTCCACTTCTGATGCCGAAAAGCTACCTCTAACGAAAACGCTGGCCGGACCGAACCCGTCATTCCTCGCTGGTCGTATTTGGCATCTCACTAAATTGTTGGCATCATCGCCGCCATGGGTGCGTCGGTTGAGTTAAGTCCCAATGTACTTTTGGCATCCCGCGCCTGGTATTCCGCGTCCATTTCTGAATTCCTCCAGACTCCTCCAGCAATCATTGTCGGCCAACTCGCGGCTGGCAGCGGCTTTACTCTTCTTTCGACTCAGACGGATGCCTGGATGGCACAGATCGCTCTTTTGCAAGAGCGGCTCGGCGGTTTGAACGGCGCATTGTTCTTGGAGTTCAACATCCCACGGATGGGGCGGCGGATCGATGCGGTGTTATTAATCGGTCCGGTAGTCTTCGTGATTGAGTTCAAAGTTGGCGAGAGCGTTTTTGAACGTGCGGCGGTCGATCAGGTGTGGGACTATGCCTTGGACTTGAAGAATTTTCACGAAGCCAGCCATGCTGCTTCGATTATCCCGATCCTCATCGCGACCGAAGCCACGGTCGCGGCGCCATTGACGTTAAACGCGGATGAAGACGGGGTCTATTGGCCCGTGCGGGTAAATCCGGCCGGGCTTCGGCACGCCATCGATTTGGCCCTGCAAACCGTAACTGGCGAAGCGCTCGATGAACAACACTGGTCACGTGCGCCGTATCGTCCCACACCGACCATCATCGAAGCCGCACGCGCTCTTTATGCCCAGCACTCTGTCGAAGCCATTGCACGCTATGACGCGGGAGCGACCAATCTCCGCATCACGTCATCTCGAATTGAAGAGATCCTCGACGAAGCAAGAGCGCAACGGCGAAAACTCATTTGCTTTGTTACAGGCGTTCCAGGAGCGGGTAAGACGCTGGTAGGATTGAACGTTGCGACGCGTCGCCGCGACGCGGACGAACCGACACACGCGGTCTTTCTTTCCGGAAACGGGCCGCTTGTCGCTGTGCTTCGTGAGGCGCTGACTCGGGATGAGGTGGCACGTCAAAAAGCCCTCGGCGTCCGAGTACGAAAAGGAAAAGTTTCAGAGAGCGTCAAGGCCTTCATCCAGAACGTGCATCATTTTCGCGACGACGCCTTGTTTGACCGTCGGCCTCCGGCTGAACACGTTGCTATCTTTGATGAAGCGCAACGAGCGTGGAATCAGCATCAGACCGCGAGCTTCATGCGACGGAGAAAGAAGATTACGGGCTTCGCCTATTCGGAGCCGGAGTTTTTGATTTCGTGCATGGATCGCCATCCGGATTGGGCTGTGATCGTTTGCCTGGTTGGCGGCGGGCAGGAGATTCACACAGGCGAAGCGGGAATCGATGCATGGCTCGACGCGATAAACGCTAAATTTCCAGACTGGCACATGTACATCTCCAAACGGCTTATTGATAGCGAGTATGCGGCGGGCAAGGCTTTAGACGCTGTGAGTGGTAGACCGCACACCCACTTTGATGACAGTCTGCATCTCGCAGTATCAATGCGATCATTTCGCGCTGAACATGTGTCGGCTTTCGTGAAAGCGCTGCTCGATTGTGAAAAGCAGCAGGCACGACAGGTATTTGCACAATGCGCTGAGCGCTATCCGATCTGGCTCACACGAAATTTAAACTCGGCAAAAGACTGGATCCGGAGGCGCGCCCGCGGAACCGAGCGGTTCGGACTCGTTGCTTCTTCAAAAGCACAACGCCTCAAGCCTCATGCCATTGATATTCGTGTGAACGTGGATCCGGTGCACTGGTTTCTAAACGACAAGAACGACACGCGCTCGAGCTATTATCTCGAAGACGCTGCCACAGAGTTTCAGGTGCAGGGTTTGGAATTAGACTGGGCCTGTGTGACCTGGGATGGTGACTTTCGGTTCACCGGCTCTGGCTGGAGCTTTCACGACTTTCGCGGTGATCGCTGGATCAACGTCCTGAGTTCAGATGGCCGGCGCTATCTTTGTAACGCCTACCGAGTTCTGCTTACGCGTGCGCGGCAAGGCATGGTCATCTTCGTTCCGCCGGGCGATCCCAGCGACCCGACACGGTTGCCCGAGTTTTACGATTCAACTTTCCGGTATCTTACTGAGCTGGGCATACCCACTTTATCGTAGTTTTTCTTTTTGCCTCAACCTGTGACTGTTTTTAATGCGGCGCTTCGGCTGGCCTGGGTACGATACTCGACTAATCATGGACTTTGCGACCGCTATCGCGACGCTCAATGCTTTATTGATAAGCCTACAACCCACCGAATTTAACAGCAGTTGGATTCGGGCACACGCGCCCCGGGGCCATCGCCGCGGTGACGGCGAACACGGCGGGCGGGGACGTTGTGATCATCGGCGCTACGGGCGCGGTTTCGTTTTTCGCTTGATGGCTTGTCCCGAGATCAAAAGTGTGTCGGACCTGAAAGGAAAAAGAGCGGGCATTACGACTTTCGGTTCGACTTCCGACCAGGTGATTCGCATCGCGCTCAAGAAATCCAACCTGGAGCCGAACAAAG